>JBJONI010000298.1:0-4409 GCA_046051915.1 Pseudomonadota bacterium | reverse complement strand
GGGCGGACTCGTTGCGAAGCTCGACGAACACGTCGGTCGGATCCCACGTCCCGTCGGAGCGGACCGAGCCCGACCAGAGGATCTCGGTGATCTTGACGCTGCCGCGCTCACCGGATTGGGTCCCGTCGGACCCGTCGCGGTACCCGACTTGCTCGTCGGGACGCTCCGGTCCCGCGCAGCCCAGCGCGAGGAGACAAGGAACCGCGGCGCGCATCGCGGGACTCAGAACGACACGCGGACGCCGCCGGCGACGTCCCACATCGGCTGGGGGTCGGCGCTGCCGAGCGCGGAGCCGACGACGCGCGCGACCTCCACGCCGTAGAACGACCCAGGCAGCAGCACGGCGCCCTGGGCGAACAGGTCGAAGTGCGCGCCGAGGTGGGCGGTGGCCGACAGGTCGATCTCGTGGCCGAGGACGCGACCCGTCCGCGCTTGGGCGCGCAGCTCGTCGCGGCTCGTGCCGTACGGCGTGGTGATCGTATTCACGGCGGCCTGATCGAGGAACGAGATGCCTTTGTCCTGCATGAACCAGTAGCCGGCGCCGATCGACAGCGGGATCGGCAGGTCGATCTCCCCATCGACGCTGATCGAGCGCGTCGCGGACTTGCGCGCCAGGTCGTGCGGGGCATCGTAGACGCCCATCGCGCCGAGGTAGGCGGTGGGGTGCCAACCCATGAAGCGGTTGGCGAGCAGGCCACCGACTTGGCGGGCCTTCATGCTCACGTAGCCGTGCGAATACTGCAGCCCGTTTTCGTCGAACGCGGGCCCGGTGGCGTCGAAGTAGCGGGCCTCGACCCAGCCTCCGAGGTCCTTGGGCGCGGCCTTGGCCTTGCGCGCCACCACGCCGGCCGACCAAGCGAAGCCGTTGGTGTCGATGTCGTTGGTGACGAGCTCCTTGCGGTCGATGCCCACGCTGGCGTCGAACGAGGCGAACGGCGTCACGATGTCGGCGATCGTGTAGGCGGCGCGCACGCCGGTGTTCACCACCCAGTCCTTGTCGGCGAAGTTGCCGAGCCGGCCTTGGTAGCTGATGTCGGATCCCGAGCCGAGCGCGCCGACGTGGCTGAAGTAGCCGTAGGCGCGGACGTCGAGTCCAGGCACCTTCTCGGGGGCGATCGTGACCATGGCCCCGTGTCGGCGCGTCATCCGGTCGCCGCGGAAGTTGAACACTTGGCCGCGTTGCTGGCCGAGGTAGCCGACGAAGTTGACGTCATCGTTCTCGGCGGACAACCCGATCACGTCGATCGGGATCGCGGTGACGGTGCCCACGCCGGGGATCGGGAAGTCGACGCGGACTTGGTCGACGATGTCGCCGAGGATGAACTCGCGCGCGCCGCCCATGCCGCCGAGATCCATGCGCTGGCGCCCCACGCGCAGCGTCGGCGCGTAGCCCTTCTTCGGCTTCCACTCGACGTACATCGACGTGAAGTAGAGGAAGCCGCCGTACTTGTTGGTGTTGCCGAACTGATCGTTGCCCCACAAGCCTCGGTACGAGGTCCCCATCACGAAGCGCGTGGTGTCGTCGACCTGGTACGCGAGGTCCAAACCGACGCCGGTGAACGCGAAGGCGTTCTTGTCGTCGGAGTCGAGGATCGTCTGATCGCTCGTCTCGTCGAGCGCGCGGACGTCGAGGTTGTCGAAGCCGTGGCCCTCGGTCTCGAAGAAGACGCCGATATCGAGCTTCTTCTCGGAGGACTCGACGCTGACCCCGCGGTCCTCGATGTCCTTGCCGGTGGCGGTGCTGTCCTGCGCGAAGGCGGCGGGCGCCTGCAGAAGGGCAAGAGCGAGCAAGGGGCGCATGTCGGGCTCCGGGTCAGGGGTCCAAGCGCAGCAACTGGGGCTTGCGCAGGGCGAGGATCTTGAAGGTGCTGTAGGAGTACAGGACAGGCCCGGTGAGCGTGACGCGCTCGCCAGGCGTGACCGTGATGCCGCGGCGCGTCAGCTCGACGTCGAGCCCGCCGATGGCGCAGCCGGCCCCACCGGGACCGTCACAGGCGGGGCCGCCGTCGATCGCGAGGCTGAACTCTCCGAACGTGTCGGGGTCGCTGACCACGGTGCCGGTGACGCGCACGGTCTGACCGATGTCGTCGAGACCGGGAGGGGCGGAAAGTTCGCGGTAGTGGATCGGGCGCGCGGTGCGGTCGACGGCGACGACGTCGGCCTTGTAGACCATGTCGAGGTCGTAGGAGCGTCGGACGCTGCGAACCGAGAGGGTGACGGTGTCGCCGGCGTCGAAGCTGACCCCTTTGGCGTCGGCGAGCACGAAGACGCCGCGGGTGTCGTCCTCAAGGAAGTAGCTGGCGTAGTACTTCTCGTCGTCGCGCCCGCAGCCATCGGTCTTGAAGTAGATCTTCGGGAGGACGGTGACGACGCCGGTGATCTCCACCGGGAGGGTGTCGCTCGTCTCCCACCCGCAGTCGGCGGGCGGCGTCGTGGCGGCGTCCATTCGGGTGCCAAAGCCGCGAGGGAAGGCGAGCGGTGCGGCGAGCTGCGAGGCCATGCTCGGGGCGCCCTGTGCAGGCAGGCCGTAGGGCGCGTCGGTGAACGCCATCGCCTCTTCGACGGAGATGTCGAGGCCCGAGTCGTACCAAGACGACGGGTCCTCGGCGGTCCTTACGTCCGCACAGCCGACGAGCGCGGCGAGGGCGAGCAGGGCAGGCATGGGATCTCCGCGGCCCCGCCAGGCGCGGCGGGGCGAAGCTGAGGGGTCGGTCAGGGGCAGGCGGTGGCGACGGCCGTGTAGCCAGCGCCGTCGGCGGCGGTGCGCGGGGCCACCTTGTAGGCGCCGAAGCTGTAGTACAGCGGGCCGGTGAACGAGGTGAACGAGCCGCCCACGGCGAAGCCGGTGGTCGCGCCGGGGAGGTTGAAGAACTCGTTGTCGACCCGGACGCTGTCGCCGCCGCTCACGCCGGCGTTGAACTCGCCGAACGCCTGCGGGCCGTTCGGGTCGTCGAGGACGACGAGCGGGCAGGCGTCGGAGACGGTGACCAGCACCGACTCAAGGCCTTCGGCGGTGGCGTCGTCGGCGAGGTCGGCGAGGTCGACGGAGACGGGCGCGGGGAGCGTGCCAGCGCCGAGCACCGTGATCGACGAGTCGGGGTAGGTCGGCGTCGTGAAGTGGCCGTCGACGACGACCTCGGCGAGGCTGACCGCCGGGTCGCCGGTGTTGCTGCTGCCGTCGTACTGGGCGTAGCCGCCGACCACTTCGACCTCGTCGCCGAGCGCGGGCGTGGTGTTGCCGTTGCCCTTGTAGACGAAGATGCCGGCGCCCCCCGACTGCAGGGTGAAGCCCTTGTTGTCGCGGACGGCGGTCACCACGCCGGTGACGCGGACGAGGGTGCCGAGCGGCAGGGCCGCGCTGCCGTCGCGCAGGGCGCCGAGGGTCGTCGCGGTGCCCACGCCTGGCGTGGTGTCGGTCGTGTCCGTGGTGTCGGTCGTGTCCGTGGTGTCGGTCGTGTCCGTGGTGTCGGTCGTGTCCGTGGTGTCGGTCGTGTCCGTGGTGTCGGTCGTGTCCGTGGTGTCGGACGTATCGGCGGTGTCGGACGTATCGGCGGTGTCGCCGTCGGTGGGAGGCTTGCGGTCACAAGCGACGAGGGCGAGGACGAACAACGGGGCGAGGGTGCGCATCGGGCCTCCAGCGGGCGATCGGTGGGCGGCATCGTCCGCCCAGTTTCGAGGGGCGACCGGCTATGCAGGATGACCGCGGCGCGCAAGCGGTGGCACCGTACGTTCACGTCGGCGTTCGTCGAACGGTTCCGCGTGACAGCGCTGGACATCGGGCGCTGCGTCGGTGATGGGGGCGCCATGGGTGATCGTCCCTTTCATTTCGCGCCGGGCACGCTGCTTGGCCGTCGGTACCAAGTCGAGGGCTTGGTGCGCATGGCGGAGGGGCGGTACTTCTATTTTCTGCATGACGACCGCCCGGATCAGCCGCGTCGCGCGTGCGGTACGTGTGGGAGCGTGGAGTCGCCGCGGTCGGCGAGGGTCTGCCACGCGTGTGGGGCGGCGCTGACGGTCCGACGCTTCCTGATGACGGCCCGCTGGGATGCGTCGGGTTTTGCGCCGTTCGAGGCGTACGCCCAGCTCGCGCTGGAACACCCAGGCGTGGCGAGCCCGAGCGACGTCTTCCGTCAGGACGATCAGCTGTGCGCGGTCTACCCCTACCGCAACGAGGGGTTGATGCTCGACGAGGCGAGTCCGCTCGCCAACCATCGCTTGCTCGTGCTCGCGCAGCGCGTCCTCGGCGCGGTGATGGCGCTCGCGCAGCAGGGGGTCGTCGTCGGCCCGGTCACGCGTGGCAACCTGCTCCTTTCGCCGCACGGTGCGGTGCGGTTGTTCGACCCGGCCGTGGTGGACGTGCTGGCGGGGCCGGTGCCGCCGTTGCAGCTGCAGCCGGTCCTCGCGAGCCT
>JBJONI010000297.1:0-7045 GCA_046051915.1 Pseudomonadota bacterium | reverse complement strand
CAACGTGACCTGCCGGATCGTCGGCGGCGCGCAGCTCGTTTCCCGGGACGGGCTCCTCGGCGCGAGGATGCCGACGCCCCGCATCGAGCAGGTTCCCCTCACTTCGGGAACAACGTGGCTGATCGCGTCGGACGGCCTGCTGCGTGATGCGGGGGCCACCGCCGACGCTTGGCGCACGGCCGACGAGCAAGCGCGGCGCTTGCTCGCCGAGGCCTCCCGCCCTCTCGACGACGCGACCTGCGCGGTCGTTCAGGTGCTCGCATGAACCCCAGCGTCGACCTTCCCCTCCACGACCCCGCCCAGCGCGCGGGTGCGCGTCGTCGCCTGTTCGATGCGCTGCTGTTCCTCGGCACCGCACGCGACACGGCGGCGCGGTTCGCGTCTCTCGCGTCCGATAGGAGCCGCGCGTACGGCGGGCCCTGCCCCACGGCTTCGTTGGAGGCCCGCGTCGGTGTGACGCGCCTCGTCGTCACGTTCGGCGAGGCCCGGCTCGAGCAACCGCTGCCCCGGCCGCCCACGTCGGCGGAGCGGCAGGAAGCGCTGGATCGCCTCGCCTCGCGCACCGTCGACGAGCTGATGGTCGAGTTGCAGGAGCGCAACGTCGCGCTGGACGCGGCGCGCAACAACCTGAAAGCCGAGGTCGAAGCCGCGACGTCCGAGTTGGTGAGCGCACGTGACGAGGCCGAGGCCGCGACGCGCGCGAAGAGCTTCTTCCTCGCCAACATGAGCCACGAGATCCGAACGCCGATGAACGCGATCCTCGGCATGTCGCGTCTGGCGCTCGGGAGCGATCTGCCGCCAAGACAACGGGACTACGTCCGCAAGATCTTCAATGCCGGGAACCAGCTGCTCGGCATCATCAATGACATCCTCGATTTCTCGAAGATCGAAGCCGGACGTCTGGAGTTGGAGTCCACCGAATTCACCCTCGCAGAGACCCTCGAACACCTCGCGACCGTCACCCAACAGCGGGCGGTCGAAAAGGGGTTGGAGTTGGTGCTGCATGTCCAACCCAACGTCCCCAACGCGTTGGTGGGTGACCCCACCCGGCTCGGGCAGATCCTGATCAACCTGGTCAGCAACGCCGTGAAGTTCACCGAGGCGGGCGCCGTCGAGCTCGACGTCACCGTCCGAGAACGGGCGGGCGACCGGGTCAAGCTGTACTTCTCCGTGCGCGACACCGGCATCGGCCTCAGCCCCGACCAGGTCTCGCGGCTGTTCCAGCCGTTCTCGCAAGCCGATGTCACCACGACCCGACGCTACGGAGGCACAGGACTCGGCCTCACCATCACGCAGCGGCTGGTCGAACTGATGGGCGGAAGTGTGGAGGTTGAAAGCCGCCAAGGGGCGGGTTCGACCTTCTCGTTCCACGTCTGGCTCGGGGTCGGCGCCGAGGCGCAGACCGTTCCAGCCGGACTTCGCGACCTGCGTGTCCTGCTGCTCGAGGAGCACCCGACCGCGCGCGCCGCTGCCGTCGACGTCTGCGCCTCGCTCGGCTTCGAAACCGCGGTGGCCCCCGACATCGCCACCGCCCGCGCGCTGCTTGACGCCGGGCCAGCGTTCGATTTCGCGTTGCTCGCGCGCCGTGGCCGAGACGAGGAGCGGTTCCGTCTCGTGGCGGAGATCGCGCAACACCCCCGGCCGCCCAAACACATCGTCGCCCTCGTCCCCCAGGAGCTGCCGGGCGCGAGTGAGGCGGTCCGAAGAGCCGGAGGCCATGCGCTGTTGGTCAAGCCGCTGCACGCGTCACACCTGCTGGATCTCGTGATGGAGGCTGTCGGCGTGCAACCCGGCCAGATCACGGCCGATCTCGGTCCTTCCGATGTCTCGCTCGACGGCCTCCGCGTCCTCCTCGTCGAGGACAACGACATCAACCAGCAGATCGCCACAGAGCTGCTTGAAGCCGTCGGTGCGAAGGTCGACGTCGCGCCAAACGGTCAGGTCGCGCTCGACCGGCTCGACGCCTCCCCCGTCGCTTGGGATGTCGTCCTCATGGACCTGCAGATGCCCGTCCTCGACGGCTACGAGGCCACGCGTCGGCTGCGCGCCGACCGGCGGTACGACGACCTCCCCATCTACGCGATGACAGCCCACGCGTTGGCCGAGGAGCGCGCGCGCTGTCTCGATCTCGGCATGAACGGACACCTCACCAAACCGATCGACCCCGACGTCCTGTTCCGCACGCTTGCGGGCGTGCCGCGGATGGGCGTGAGCCCCGCCTCGCCCCCGCCAGACACGGCGACGCCGACCGCGACCGCAACCGTTCCGCCGAACGCGCCGGGCGACGCGCGGTTGGTCTTCCATCGGGACGCCGCCCTCCGACGCGTCGCTGGCAACCAGGACCTGTTGCGGCGCCTGATCCGCAAGCAGTTGGACGAGCCCCTTCCGAAGGTCGACCCGGCCGACGTCGCCGCGGCGATCGCCGATGTTCACCGCATGAAGGGCGTCGCGGCCAACTTGGGCGCCGGCCTCCTCGCGGCCGCGCTCGCTGATCTGGAGCACGACCTGCGCACAGGTCGGTTCGAGGCGATCGAGGGCCGGGAGCAGGCACTCCGCGAGGCATGGGCCGCCACAGAGCCCGCGTGGGAAGCGTTCGTGGCCGAGGGAGGCACCGTCGCCGACGACGCCGCAGCGATCGACGTCGCCGACGTCGTGCGCCGTCTGCACAGCGCCGTCGATGCCGGCGATCCCACGGCCCTCGACGTCCTCACAGGCGCCGAGACGGCCCTTCGCCACGCCTGGGGATCAGCGCTCGTCGACGCGGTGATCGCAGCCCTCGAAGGCTACGACTTCGACGCCGCCAAGTCGGCGCTCCCGGCGCCGTCCAACGAGGTCAAGCCGCTTTCGCACCGCGTGGAAACCATCGCGCGACCACCAAGCCGCCGAGCAAGCCGCTCAGGTGACCACTCCAGCTGATGTTCGCTCCAGCGAGCCCCGGAACCACGCCGGAGAGGGCGGGACCGAACAGGAACAACGCCACCAAGCTGAGCGCCATGGTCGCGAACCGACGCTCGACCCACCCGATCAAGAACAGGTAGCCGAGGAGACCGTAGACGAGGCCGCTCGCGCCGTGGAACCCCGGGAGCGGCAACCCCCAGGCACAGGCGATGTTCGCAACCCAGGCCGCGACGAGCACCGTCGCGTAGACGCGGCGTCCACGCAGCAGCACCAACCAACTTGCCGGGACGAAAGCGGCGGTGTTCGCTGCGAGATGGGTGAAATCCGCGTGGCTGATCGGGAACGTGAACGCCGTCCACCAAGGAGAACCCGGACCGATGCCCAGCGTGACGCCGCCAAGGAACAGATGATCGGCGATCTCCCAGCCCCAAGCCGGCGTCACCAGCCGGACGGGGACCTGAAGGTCTCGCCAAGCTTGCCTCACCTTGGGCAACCGCGTCGCCACGACCTCGCCCTCAGCCGACGTCGAAGCGTTCGAACTCCATCACGAACGCGCCGCGGCCGCGCGTCTGCGACCGGAGATCCGTGGTGTAGCCGATGAGCTGCGACAGTCCGCACGTGCACGTGATGCTCGTCATGCCCGCGTCGGCCTCGTGGCCCAAGATGTCGGCACCACGCGACTGTAGGTCGCCGAGCACCCCACCGGTGTTCTCGTCGGGGACCACGACCTCGCACTTCATGATCGGCTGCATCACCAGCCCGCCCGCCTTTTGGATCGCGTTGCGAACCGCCGTGGTCACCGCGATGCGGAGCGCCTGAGGGTTCGACGCCGCGCCGAACGTCGTCACCTTGAGCACGCGGACCTCGACGTCATCCAGCGGGCTGCCCTCGACAGGCCCCGAGATGGTCGCGTCTTGGGCGCCGGAACGTACCGCCGCGAGTTGGTCCGCCGTCGGGACCATGCCTGCGGGCTCCCAGGCGGGCTCGACGATCACCTCGTTGCCGGTCCCGCGATCACGCGGCGACACCTTGACCTCGACGTCGGCCCGAAGCTCGATCACGTTCGCGCCCGCGTCAATCGTGCGGTCGACGCCGGCCGTCAGGCGCGCTTCGGCGCCGATCGTCTCCCGGTGAACGACCTGGGGCCGTCCCACACGCAACTTCAGACCGAACTCCCGCTCCACCCGCTCGAACGTGATCTGCAGGTGCAGCTCGCCCATCCCGCGGACGAGCCGTTGGCCGGTGTCAGGATCCTCGTTGAAATGCAACGTGGGATCTTCCTCGGCGATCTTCTGGAGCACCTCGATCATCTTCGATTCGTCGGACGTCGACTCTGGCTCGACCGCGAGCGTGATCACGGGCTGTCGCGCCTCGATCCGCTCCAGCAACACGGGGTGCCCCTTCGCGCACAACGTGTCGCCCGTCGTGGCCCACCGTAGGCCCGCGAAAAGCACGATCTGACCTGCTTCCGCCGTCTCCACGCGCTCCTTGTGGTTCGCATCGATCTCGAACAGGCGGGCGACGCGCTCCTCCTTGCCGCTGGCGGCGATCACGACCTCTTGGCCCTCGCCGACGCGACCCCGGTAGACGCGGGCGAACACGTGGCGCCGACCCTCGAACAACTGCACCTTGAACGCCAACGCGACCAAGGGCTCATCCGCGGTCATCGCGACCGGAACACTCGTCCCATCCGGCAACATCCCCGTCGATGCGGGGCGCTCCTTGGGGGACGGCAGGAGCTTGAGCACGGCGTCGAGCACCACCTGGACGCCCCAGTTTCGCAGCGCGCTGCCTCCGAACGCGGGCCGCACATCGCCCGACAGCGTGAGCCGGCGGAGCGTCGACCACACGGTCTCGGCGTCCACCGCTTCTTCCATCAGAACGGCGTCGGCAATCCCTTCATCGAAGTCGGCGATCGCCATCAGCATCTCGCTGCGCAGCACCTCGATCTCGTCCGATTCGTCGGCCGACGGCTCCCGAACGGTGACGACCTCGCCCTTCTCGCCCCCAAACGCCCACACCTGACGCTCGATCAACTGGTAGACCACGTTCTTGCCCACGACCGGCACACCGACCGGCACCGGCGTGGCGTGGAGCCGACGCTTGACGCTCGCCAGAGCCCGCTCGAAATCTGCGCCGGGCCGATCCATCTTGTTGACGAAGATCAGCCGCGGCACTTCGAAACGGTTGGCCTGCCGCCACACGGTCTCGGTCTGAGGCTCCACACCGCGGACGCCGTCCATGACGATGACGGCACCGTCGAGCACGCGCATCGACCGCTCCACCTCGATGGTGAAGTCGACGTGACCCGGCGTGTCGACCACCTGAATCAGGTGGTCCTTCCACGGGCACTTGGTGACGGCCGCAGTGATCGTGATCCCGTGCGCCTGCTCCTCGGCCATCCAGTCCATGTGGGCACTGCCCTCGTGGACCTCACCGATGCGATGGTTCATGCCGGTGTAGAAAAGGACACGCTCCGTGAACGTGGTCTTTCCTGCGTCGACGTGCGCCGCGATGCCGATGTTGCGAACCTTGTCGAGCGCGTACCCCGCGCCCGGTTGCGCCTTGGCCATGCCCCGCCCTCCGGACGGCGCGGCCTATCCGATTTGGGTCCGGCGGCCTACTTCCCGCCCGACTCCGAACGCCAGATCCCCCACGCCATCAGACCGAGCGCGGGATCGAGGACCGAAAAGGCGATCCCCAACGGAGCCGGGATCGCGTCGGTGACGATCAAGGGTGCGAGGAACAGCGGCACCAGCAGGCGGTCCACCACCGTCGCCAACGAGAAGGACGTCGACTGCGCGCGCCCCCCGAAGACGTAGAACCAACCGATGATCGCCACGGTCAGCCCGAGCGCACGGACAAAACCCTCTTCGTGGGCTTCAAACGGCGGGTACCCCGGGACCGCCAACAGGACCCGAGGCGCGGCGTAGAACAGGGCGCCGATGCCCAAGTAGCCGTAGCCGTTGTAGACCGTGAAGCGCGACAGGCGGGACGGTGCCACGTCGGGCTTGGCACGGAGAGCTTGAAAGAACGACATCAGGACCTCCTCGGTGCGGCGGCAGCGGCCTTCGGAGGCGAGAGCCGCTGCGCCTCGTCGCGCAAGGACGCCGCCAGCGGCGCGTCCCACCCCGCGACCCGCTCGGCCTCGTCGCGCAGCGCTGCGACGAGCTCACTGCGAACGACGTCGGCGACCGGCCCATCGGAGACGGCCGAAAGCGCCGACTCCAACCACCCAATGGCCTCATCTGACCGACCTGCGCTCCGGAGGAACCGCCCGACGGCGGCTTGGTGCCGCGCCGCAGCGGCGCTCCCCTCGCCGAACACCCGGCGAGCGACATCGGCAGCCTCCAACAACGCCGCTTCGACCTCGGCTGCACGACCGCGACCCGCGAGCAGGCGCGCCCACGACGCGAGCCGCTCGGGCGTTCGCGGCCCCTCGGGCTCGCGACGCGCGCCGTCCATCGCCGCCTCCATCGTCCGCCACGCCTCCTCACGCTGGCCGATCGCCTCGAGGGCCGCCGCAAGGTGAAAGCGCAGCTCCGTACGGGCAGGACCCTCCAAAACCCCGTCGACCGCCAGCCGCAGCGCCGTCGCGGCGTCCGTGGCGCGCCCGAGCCGGCTCGCCGCGAGCCCCGCCAACGCCGCGAGTCCCGGGTCCGCGTCCCATGGCAACCCCTCGACGCTCGCCCAAGCGGCTGTGGCGTCGCCGGCATCGAGGTGGAGTTGCGCCAAGGCGCGCCGGGCGCTCGTCACGTCGGGGTTGGCTGCCACCACGCGTTCCAGCCGCGTCCGTGCTGCCTCGATGTCCCCGTTCGCGGCGTGCGCCTCTGCAGCCCGGACCTCGACAGCCACCCGGCGAGGCCCGTCGGGGAGTCCGCTCGCCGCCTCGTCGAGCAGCGGCGCCGCCCGATCCGGCCGACCCGCGCGGAGGGCGAGGGTGCCCATGCGTGCGAGTTCGGCCAGCGTCTCTGGGTGGCTCGCCCCCAACACGTCCGTCAACCATGCGACGATGCCGTGGGTCAGCGCCGCTGCGGCACGCAGATCCGCCTGCGACTCGCGCAGGTCTCTCGCGCGCGCCGCTGCGGCAAGGCCCGGCAGGCGGGTCTGCAGCACGTCCTCCCCGACACCCTGGAGGAGCGACGCC
>JBJONI010000296.1:0-5327 GCA_046051915.1 Pseudomonadota bacterium | reverse complement strand
GCGGTCGTCGGCGTCGGGGGTGCGCATCTGTGGCTTCCGGTCGGGGAATCGGTCGAGCGAGCGGCGTTGCGCATCGCGCGCGACGGCGTCGGCGCCCCTGTTGGTGCCCGGTGGGAAGGGGCGAACACCTCGGCCTCGGGCCAGCGGGGGCGGACGTGAGCGTCCTGTGGACCGCCCCATGGGCCGCTGTGGCCGCGCTGGGCGTCGTGCTGCCGATCTCGGCGCACCTGTCGCTTCGACGGCCCACGGAGCGCCGTGCGTTCGGGGCGATGATGCTGTTGGAGCGCGTGATGAAGCGCTTGCGACGCCAGCGGCGCGTGCAAGACGTCGCGCTGCTGGCGTTGCGCGTCTTCGCGCTGCTGGCGGCCGTGCTCGCGGTGGTGGGGCCTGTGCTCCGCTGGACCGGGGCGACGCCCGTGGGGCAAGGGGCAACACGGACGTTGTTGGTGATCGACAAGTCGCGCTCGATGAACCTCTCCGACGGTTCGGGTCGCCTGATCGATCGGGCGCGAAGCGGGGCGCTCGCGCGCTTGGCGACGCTGCCTCTGGGCGGAGAGGTCGCGGTCCTCGCGTACGGGGCGCAGGTGGAGGCGGTCACCGCTGGTTGGCGTCCGGTCGACGACCCGACGGTCCGCACGGCGATTGAAGCCCTCGCTCCCGGCGACGGGCGTGGCGACCTTCGCGCCGCGCTCCACGAGGCGCGGCGCTTGCTCGATGGCGCTTCGGGCGACGTCGTCGTGTTCACCGACGAGGCGGGCCCGACGATGATCCCGGAGGCGACGGCCGAGATCGCGGCGCTCGCGGAGCGTGGTGTCGCCGTCGTGCCGGCGCCCGTTCACGCCGATCCGGCCGCAAACCTCGAGGTCGCGTCGGCGACGTGGTCGGAGGGTCTCGAGGGCGGCGAGATCCGCTTCGTGGTTCGAAACTACGGTTCTCGCGACGTCGAAGTCGCTTGCGAGGCCCGGCTGCCGGATGCGGCGGTCGTGCCCGTCTTCGTGACGGTACCGGCGGGCGACGAGGCCCAAGCGCGCGCCACCGTTCCTCGAGGCGCTTCGGGCGGGGTTGGGCGCGTTCATTGCGACGACCCCACGCTCGCCGGCGACGACGATCGGTGGTTCCATGTCCCGGCGTCGGGGGCCGGCAAGGTCTGGGTGGTCGATGGCGATCCCGGCGACACCCCGATCCGGTCCGAGGTCTTCTTCCTGGAGCGCGCCCTCGCCCCGGGCGTGGGCGGGGCGGTCGTCGAGGTGTTGACGCCACCGGGATTGTCACGTTTGACACTGCAAGCCACACCGATCGCTTTCCTCGCCAACGTCGGCGATCCTCGGCCCCACGCGGAAGTGCTGCGCGGCTTCGTTCGTGCGGGTGGCACCTTGGTGATCAGCGCCGGCGACGCGATGGTGGGTGAACGGTGGGCCGAGGCGCTGGGCGAGCTGATGCCGGCAGCGATCGGCGAGCCCGTCGCCTTGGCGGATCTCGCAGAGGCGCCGATCCCCTTGGTCGCACCAGACGCCGCGCATCGACACTTCGGTTCCCTCGAACCGGCGGCTCGGGCGGCCTTTGCGCGCATGGGGGCCTGGCGAGCCCTGGGTCTCGAAGGTCCAACCGACCGCGAGGGCGTGACGGTTTGGCTTCGCTACGAGGGGGGGACGCCGGCGCTCGTCGAACGCCGGGCCGGGGACGGCAGCGTGCTGTTGTGGACGTCCACGTTCGATCTCGGTTGGTCGAACGCGCCGCTTCAGGCCGCATTTCTGCCGTTCGTTCAACGGATCTTGTCGTCGTGGGGCCGTGGCGTCGGCGATCACGCTGTCCGCCTGGAAGGTGAGGTCGGGCGACCCGTGGCGCTGCCCGATGTCCCGACGGGGGCTCGGGTGCGCGATGTCGACGGGGCAGAGTCCGCCCTCGACGCTCCGGATTCGGAGGGTCGTGTTCGTTGGATACCGCAGCTCCCCGGTGCCTACACGGTGCTCAGTCCCGACGGCAGGGCGGTGGCGCAGCTCGCGGTGCAGCCATCCGCCGGCGAGTCCGACGTACGACGGAGCACCTCGATCGTGGCTGTCGGCCAGTCGGCCTCGCCGGATCTGTACACCCGGGCCCTCCCGTTGGGCGATGGTCTCGCGTGGGCCGCGCTCTTGACGTCGGCAGGTGCCGCCTTGTTCGCGGCGAGGCGCGGGCGCGCGCCGGAAGAGGGGGTCGCATGACGTGGACGCGTCGGGATGCGCTGCGCGGCGCGATGGCGGCGGCCGTCGCGGGATTCGGGCCGTCGCGTCGGGGCTGGGCTTTTGGCGACGCCACGGCGGTGGACGTCGCGGAGTTGGACCTCGGCGGGACGCTGACCCGTCCCTTGGCTTGGAAGCGCGTGCTGTCCGACCTTGTGCAGTTGACCTCGATCGAAGCTCGTCCGGAGAGCGTCGTGGTCTCGCCCGAGGATCCTGCGCTCTTCGACCACCCGTTCTGCGTGCTGGCGGGGAAGACCGCGTTCGTGGAACCGAGCGCGCTGGCGGTGAAGCAGTTGGAAGCCTACGTGAGCTACGGCGGCTTCTTGTTCATCGACGACGCCAGCGGCGATGCCGCACCGGGCCCCGACAGCTTCGACGCGAGCGTGCGGCGGCTGTTGTCGCGCATGTACCCCCGAAGGGCGCTGGCGCCGCTGTCGCCCGATCATGCGATTTATCGTAGCTTCTTTCTTCTCTCCCGCGTTCCTGGGCGCGTGGAGGTCGCGCCGCGCCTCGAGGGCCTCACGCTGGATGCGCATGCGCCGGTCGTCTACTCCCGAAACGATGTGGGCGGCGCTCTGGACACCGACGCGGTCGGGCTGCCGGCGGAGCCTTGCGTCCCAGGCGGGGAGCCGCAGCGGCGAGAGGCGCTGAAGGTGGCGGTGAACACCTTCTTGTATGCGCTCACCTCCGACTACAAGCTCGACCAAGCCCACGTGCGTCAGCTCCTGCTGGAAAAGCGCGGTCAAGCCCCATGATCGAAACCTTGTTTCCCGCTCTTCATCCCGATGGCGAGCTCGCCTGGCTCGGCGACCCGTTGTGGACGTCCGTGGCGGCCGTGGTTGCGGTCGTCGGCTGGCTCGCGCTGGTGGTCGCGCCGAGGCGGGCGACCGAGCTCGGGCCGCGCGTCGCGGAGGCGCTGCTCCTGGCGGTCGGCCTCGGCGCCGTGGTGGCGGTCCTCGCGAAGCCCTCCTGGGTGGAGGCTTCGGGGCGCGCGCTCCCTGGGCGCACCGCGGTGTTGGTCGACGCCTCGTCGAGCCTCGGCGTGGCCGAGCACGGCGTCCTGCGCAGCGCCGAGGTGGCGCGGCGCTTGGAAGCGGTCACGGGCGACCGCGTCGAGGTGTTTCATTTCGGGGGCGACCTTCGGACCGGCCCACCACCTCGGTACGACCTCGGTCAGACCGACGTCGGGGGGGCGTTGGAGGCCTTGGCAGAGCGCTATGTCGGCGAGCGGCTCGAAGCGGTCGTGCTGGTCACCGACGGCATCGACCGGGGCAACCTTCGCGCAGAACACCGCGCGGGCCGGGCTGTGGTGCCGCCTTCGCTGCCAGGTCCGTTGACCGTGGTCGGGGTCGGAACACCGGGCGCGTTGCGCGATCTGGCGGTGGTGCGTGCCGACAGTGGCGGCTTCGCGTACGCGCATACTCCGATGGTCCTGACGGTGGAGGTCCGTGGCGAGGGACACGCGGGACGAACGGTTCCGGTCGCGCTGACGCGGGACGGCGCCGTCGTCGCCACGGTCGACACCACGCTCGACAGCGAAGGCCGCGGCGAGGCGGTGTTCACGGTCACGCCCGACAAGGCAGGTCGTGTGGCGTGGCTCGTCCGGGTGCCCGACGACGCCGATGACGCCGTTCCGGCCAACAACAGCCTGCCCGTCGTCGTGTCGGTCGTCCGCGACCGGCTGCGCGTGCTGCAGGTCGCAGGCACGCCGACGTGGGACGTCAAGTTCCTTCGGCGCTTCCTCAAGGGAGACCCGTCGGTCGACCTCGTGAGCTTCTTCATCCTTCGTACGCCCGAGGACGAGATCTCCGCGTACGACGACCGCGAGCTCAGCCTCATCCCGTTCCCCTACGAACAGCTGTTCGAAGGCGAGATCAGCACGTTCGATGTCGTGGTCTTCCAGAACTTCAACTTCGCGCCCTACTTCAATCGCAATGGGCCCAAGCTGCTCACGAACCTGCGCGACTTCGTCGTGCGCGACGGGCACGGGTTCATCATGGTGGGCGGCGATCGTTCGTTCTCGCTCGGCGGGTACGCCGAATCGCCGCTGGCCGAGATCCTGCCGGTGGCCCTTCCACCATCGCCCGGTGAGGCCGACGTCGCCCCATTCCGTCCCGCGCTGAGCGACGCTGGGTTGCGCCACCCGATCACACGGTTGGTCCCCGACGAGGCGGAGACGGCGGCATGGTGGGAGCGGCTTCACGCGCTGGATGGAACGAACGTCGTCGGGGACGCGATGCCGGGCGCCACCGTCCTGTTGTCGCACCCGGGCCGCACCACGCCCTCCGGCGCGCCCATGCCGGTGCTCGCGGCGCGCGAGGTCGGGGCCGGGCGCACCGTCGCCCTGACGGTGGATGCGTCTTGGCGTTGGTCGGTTTCGGAGGCTGCGGCGGGGGCGGGGAACCAAGCGTACCTTCGCCTCTGGAAGAATGCCCTGCGTTGGGTCGTCGGCGATGCCGCGACCTCGCGCCTTGCGGTCGAGGTGGCGCGCGAGAACTACGCGCCGGACGAGGAGATCCCGCTGACGGTTCGCGCGCGCAGGGCGGACATGAGCCCTGCGGTGAACGTGGAGGTCGCGGTGGAGGTCGTCGTCGAGGGCTCGACGACCTCGATCCGGGGCACGACGGATGCCACCGGCACGTGGACAACGCCGTGGACGGCGACGCAGCGCGGCACCCACAGCGTCCGGGCGCAGGCGACCGATGGGGCGCAGGTGCTGACGGCTTCGACGATGTTCACGGTCACTGCGCGCGATCCCGAGCTGGACGATGTGACGCCCGATGCCGCCTTCCTTCAGGCCCTCGCGACCTCGGCAGCCGGACGGTACGTCGGGGTGGGCGAAGCCCTCGACGTGCTGCGCGATCCGGCGGCGACGCGGACCGTTGCCGAGCGCCGCGACATCGACTTGGCGCGGACGCCATGGATGGCGCTGCTCGCCGCGTTCGCCTTGGGAGCGGCCACGTGGGTCCGGCGCCGCGCCGGCCTTGCGTGATGCGCCTCATGCTAGGGTGACAGGGGGGCGGTATGCAGGCGGTCGACCATGTACTTGCGTGGTGGGGGTCGAGGGCGGAGGACGTCCTGCGCGGATCGGGCCATGCCGCTTGGGCG
>JBJONI010000295.1:0-18870 GCA_046051915.1 Pseudomonadota bacterium | reverse complement strand
TGCCCCTGGCACGGCCTCGCGCTCGGGCGCCGAGGGCACGGCCCACAGTGGCAACCCGCGCGACTCCACGACGACGGCGTGTTGCTTTGGGCGCAGCTGCTGCAGGACGAAGCGCCGACCGACGCCCCGATCCTCGCCCCGCGACCGCCCGCCTACCTCGACGGTGTGATCCGGATGGAAGCGGCGTGCGAGCCCGAGGACGTCGTCGCCAACCGCCTCGACCCCTGGCATGGCGCCCACTTCCACCCCCACAGCTTCGGCGCGCTCACCATGCTCGGCGTCGACGAAGACCTGCTCTCTCTGCGGGTCGCGTTCAAGATCCTCGGCCCGCTCGCGATGGAGGTCGACTGCACCTTCCACGCGCCCACACGGCGCAGCATCGTGATGACGATCACCCACGGTGACGGGGTCGCCAGCGTCGTGGAGTCGCACGCGAGTCCGATCGGACCCGGCCGCAGCGTCCTCGTCGAAGCCACCCTCGCCTACTCCGACCGCATCGGGTTTCCTTGGATGCACCGCATCCGGGACCTCGTTCGGCCCTTGATCGAGGCGCGGGCCAGGCGCCTATGGGTCGAGGACGTCGCCTACGCAGAGCGCCGCTATGCCCTGCGCCAGCGCGCCCTGCCCGGACCCGTCTCAGCCCGCGAGCAGCCGTTCGCCTAGCCACCACAAGCCGGCGGCAGCGAGTCCGAGATTCGCCGCGCGCCAGCCCGTGGTGGCCCACGTCTCGGACCGCGCGGCGACACCGATCAGCCAAGCCGCGACCGCAACGGCCGCCACCTGCCCCGCTTCCACCCCGAGATTGAACGAGAGCAACGCCAACGGGAGCGACGCGCGCCCCACGCCGAGCTCCGAGAGCAAGCCGGCGAATCCCAACCCGTGGACGAGCCCGAAGGCGAACGTCAACGCGACCCGACGCCGGAGCGGCGGCCGCAGCAGGTTCTCGAACCCGACGAACGCGATCGAGGCCGCGATCAACGGCTCCACCAACGCCGCGGGCGCGGTGACCCACCCCAAGGTCGCGGCGGCGAGCGTGACGCTGTGGGCCGCCGTAAACGCCGTGACGAGGAGCAGCAGGGGCCGCAGGCCGCGCGCCCCGAGCAGCAGCCCGAGCACGAACGCGAGGTGGTCGTAGCCCGTCAGGATGTGTTCGACGCCGAGCGCCCCAAACAGGCGCACCGTCTCCCACGGCGTCGGCGCCCCTCGAAACGTGACCGCGCTCGAGCCGCTGTACAAGCCCCCGACGGCGCGCCCGTCGACCGAGAACGCGACGCGATGGCCCGCCCCGTACGCGTGAACGTAGGCTGCATCGACCGTCCAAGCCCCACCTTGCGGGCACGCGACGGACGCCCGCACCTGCACCCCGTCCCCTTGCACCTCCGACGTGATCGGCGGGCCGATCTCGCAGGGCGCGCCCGAGGACGTGACGAAGGTCTCGCCGGCCACGCGCGCGACGGCGTCGAGGACCGGCAGATCGGGGTCGCGCTGACGGACCTCCGCCGCAGAGAACGTCCAAACCAAGGCGTCCCCGTCGAGATCGAGCGTGGAGAGGCCCGCTGTGTGCGCAAAAGCTGCCCCCAACCACCAGCCGAGCATGCCGACCCCCGCCGACCCCTATCGGGCAGCGCGTCGCCCGGCCCGGGGGGGCGCCGCGGCGAGCCCCGTCGCCGCGCCTGCGCCACGCCACAGACGTCGCAGGCCACGCTCGGCGGGGTCCAACGCCTCGCCGAGCCCCTGCCCGAGCCAGCCCGACAGCGCCTCCGTCTGGCCAGACAACGCTGTGGCGGCCAGCGCACCACCCGCCAGCACCGCGAGCGGGGACGCCGCGACGCCGAGGCCGGCCAGCGCGGCCGGCGCCAACAGCTCGCCCGCGCCCAACAGCAGCCCACCGGCACCGACGCCGACGCCGCCCATCAGCGCCCCCACGAGCCCCGACGCGACCACGTCCCCAGTGGCGTCCGAGGCGTCGAAGCCCGGCTGGCGCGCCTCCCCGAGGTGTTCCATCGTCGACAGACCAGCCTCAAACGCCCCTGAAACGACGGCGCTGCCAGCACCCGCCCCCGTCAGGGGCTCGGCGAGGCGTCCGAGCGGTCCCCCGCGCGCCACTGCCTGCGGGAACAAGGGTCCCGCGCCCGAGAACTGAACGCCGAGGCCCTCGCCCGCCGAAGCGACCCCATGGGTCAGGCCTTCGGAGACGGCTCCCTTGCCCAGCTCACCGAAGAAGCGTCCCGACGCCTCCGAGAGCCAACCGGCGGCCGAGGGCGGGCCGCTCGTGCGGTGCGCCGCGGCACGCGCACCGTTGCCGGCGCCTCGAAAGAGCCCGTCTTCGGGGACGGCCACCGACCCGCGGTGCGCGGTCGCGGGCGCGTGCGCGCGCGCTGTCGGGCGTGGAGAACGACGAGCCGTTGGACGTGACATGACCCCTCCGCAGCCCAACGTTGGGCTGGCGGGGTCCTACGACGCCGTACGGGGATGGCGTGGGGGTCGGGCCCCCAACTGCCGCGAGGTCAGCCGGCGGTGCTCTTCACCTTGAGCAGCTCCAGGTCGTGCAGCGGCACGTCTCCGGGGGCGTCGGTCATCAAGCATTGGGCGGACGTCGTCTTTGGGAAGGCGATGACGTCGCGGATGCTGTCGGCACCCGACAAGATCGCGACACAGCGATCGAGCCCAAACGCGAGCCCACCATGCGGCGGGGCGCCATGCGCGAGCGCGTCGAGCAAGAAGCCGAACCGCGCCTTCTGGGTCGCCTCATCGAGGCGAATGGCCGTAAACACTTGGCTCTGGACGTCGGTGCTATGAATGCGGATCGACCCGCCGCCAATCTCGGAGCCGTTGCAGACGAGGTCGTAGGCGTTCGCGAGGATGTCCCCCATCCTTTCGGTACCCAGCCAACCGAGGTGGTCCGGACGTGGGCTGGTGAACGGATGGTGCATCGGCGTCCATTCGCCGTCGGGATCGAGCTCGAACATCGGGAAGTCGACGACCCAGCAGAACGCGTACGTCCCCGCCGGGATCAGGCCGAGCTCTCGCGCGACCGCCACGCGAAGACGACCGAGACCCGGGTTGACCGCGCCCGGCTTGCCCGCGGCGACGACCAGCAGGTCGCCCGTCTCGGCGCCCGCAGCGGCGAGGAACGCGCCGGCGTCGATCCCGTCGACCGCCTTGGCGAGCGGGCCCGTCAGGCCGTCGGCGCCCAACTTCCCGAACAGCAAGCCCGTCAGGCCGTAGGCCTTGACAAACTGGGTCCATGCGTCCTGAACCTTGCGCGAGGTCTCTGAGCCGCCCTTGAGGACGAAGCCCTTCACGATGCCACCGGCGCCCAACGCCGCGGAGACCGGGGCGAAGGTCGACCCCGAGAGCGCCGCCGTGGCGTCGAACAGCTCCATGCCGAACCGAAGGTCTGGCGCGTCCACACCGAACCGCGCGATCGCGTCGGCGAACGTGATCTGGGGAATCTGCGGGATCTCGTAGCCAACCCCGGCCTTCCACATCGCCCGCGCGATGCTCTCGGCGACTTCCATCACCATCTCGCGCGTGCAGAACGCCATCTCGAGGTCGATCTGGGTGAACTCCGGCTGGCGATCGGCCCGAAGGTCCTCATCGCGGAAGCAACGAGCGATCTGAAAGTAGCGATCAAAGCCCGACATCATGAGGATCTGCTTGAACAGCTGGGGGCTCTGGGGCAGCGCGAACCACTTGCCGGGGTTGACCCGACTCGGGACGAGGAAGTCGCGGGCACCCTCGGGCGTGGCCTTGGTCAGGATCGGGGTTTCCATCTCGAGGAAGCCCTGCGCGTTGAGCGCCTCGCGCACCGCGTACGACACCCGGTGCCGCAGGATCAGGTTGCGCTGAAGCGGGGGCCGACGAAGGTCGAGGTAGCGGTAGGTGAGCCGGGTCTCTTCCTTCGCATCGACGGTCTCGGTGATGCCGAAGGGCAGCGGGCGCGTCTTGGACAGCACCTCGACGCGTTGGGCCACGATCTCGATGGCACCGGTCGCCATCTCGGCGTTCGGCTTGTACCGGGCCACGACTTCGCCGTGCACCTGCACCGTGTACTCGAGGGCGATGCCCTTCGTGATCTCGCGGGCGGCCTCGGGCGAACGCTCGTCCACGGTCACTTGAACGAGGCCGTACCGGTCGCGGAGCACGAGGAAGGCAACGCCGCCCCGGTCGCGCACATTCTGTGTCCAGCCCTGCACAACGACGCTTTGGCCGACGTGATCGACGGTGAGCTCTCCACAGGTGTGGGTGCGACGCTCAAGCATGACTTCTCCCTCCGCAGATCCCGAGCGGTCTAACCGTCCGCGACGGCGCCCGACAGGTCCGGACCCGCCTCTCGCGAATCGCCGCGACGGCGCGTCCAGCCTTGGCGATCGCACCACGCCAACAGCGGGAGCAACGCCCGCCGCGACAACGGCGCGTACGCCCGGACGTCGGCGGGTGAGAGGGTGGCTTGGGACGCGAAGTGAACCCGCAGCGCCCCGCGAAGCCCAGACAACGCATCGGCACCCACCCAACCGACCTCGGCGACCGAGACCCAAACCCCTTCCAGCGCGCCGGCGAGGACGACGTCGTCCACCGCGTCCTCCGGACCGAGCGCGTGCAGCGCGTCCCAACCGAGGCCCTCAAGGCCCGCCGCCGCGACGCCGCCCGCCACGGCTGTACGCACGCGCTCGATCGTCGCGTCGGCCGGCGGGACGTGCCGCGGGTCGGCCACACCGTGGGCATCGACGCACAGCCCTGAAGTTTGAAGCAACGCCTCGAAGGCACGCTCCGAGAGGGCGCGTCGGCCATGGACCCACAACGCGACGCGCGGCACGCGCGGTCGATGCGGCCGCGCGCGGTGGGCAGCGCCGACATCGGCCCACAGGGCATCGATGTGACGCTGCGCCACGGCCGGTGCGAGCGCCACATCGGCCCATCGAACCGGATCGGGCGCTTCGGGCACCCACGGACGTCGGCTCGCCCATCGCGACGCCGGCCACCCCGCCTCACCGCCGCGCTCGAGGAACACCGAGGCGTCCCCTTGGCAGAGTCGCGCGAGCTCGGCGCACCACGCCGTCCGATCCCGCAAGCGGGCGCGACCGGCCCACGGGTCGAGCAGCCGGCCACCGCCGAGCGTCGCGGCCGGCGAAGGACGCCGCAGGACGAACCGCTCCCCCGGTGCGCCGGCGATCGGATCGTGCAGTCGCAGTTGGGCCGCCCAGCCGCGACCAGGGAGCGGATCGTCGCCGAACCTCCGCAAGCGGGCGACGGCCTCGGCGGTGCCGAGGTGACACAGGACCTCGGTGTCGTCGGGCAGCGCCTCGCTGTCGGCCGACACCACCACGTCCCAGACGTCGCCGAGCGGCAGCGGCGCCCCGACCAAGCGCGTGCCGCGCCCGGCCTGCGCCACCGGTCGCCCCGGGAGGTTGAGCGCCAAACGGGTGCCGACCGCGGCGTGGGACTGCGTGGCGCCATGCGTCTGCCCGGCGCGGGCGCGCACCGCGTCGTCGGGCGCGACCCAAAGTGGGCTCCCCTCGCGCCAGTCTGCGCCGGCGAGCGTGCCGGTCACCACCGTCCCATGGCCGGGCGGCGAAAACGTCTGATCGACCCACAAGCTGACCGGCAGGCCCCCGCCCGCGTCGCGGCGCGGACACGCGGCCAAGGCGGCGATCAAGGCGGGTAAACCCTCCCCGGTCTTCGCTGACACCGCGACTGTCGCCGCCCGAGCCAAGCCGAGGCGCGCGAGCAGGGTGTGGACATCGTCCTCGATGAGCGCGAGCAGGTCGGGATCCGCCCGATCCACCTTGGTCAGCGCGACCACCACCCGCGGAACGCCCAGAAACGCGAGCACGGCGGCGTGCTCTTCGGTCTGCGGCATCACGCCGTCCTCCGCCGACACCACCAGCAGCGCGACGTCGACGGCAGCGGCACCCGCGATCATCGTCCGCACCAGCCGTTCGTGCCCCGGAACGTCGACGAACGACATCGCCCGACCGCCGACGATCGCACCCGCGACGCCAAGGTGCAGCGTGATGCCCCGGGCACGCTCCTCCGGCGCCCGGTCGAGGTCCACGCCGGTCAGTGCGCGAACGAGCGTGGTCTTGCCGTGGTCGATGTGGCCGGCGGTCGCGACGATCAAGGACGCCAAACCTTCCCTCCCGTGCGCGCGACGCTCGCGCGACACGTTAGCCGGTTGCCAGGAGGCCGCCATGCCGCGCCCGCGCCTGATCGCGACAGCCCTGCTCCTCGCCAGCGGCGCCATCGGCTGCGACGCCCCCACCGCGGCGTTGCACGGGCTCCCCGCCGCGTCGGACCCACCGCCTCCGCCGACGCCCGACCACTTGGCCGCGCTCGCTGGGCAGATGGGGTTTTCCGTCGAACAGACCGCGAAGGGCGCCGTGCGGTTCCCCCACGAGGGTCCAGGCGGCGGTTACGTCGCCGAGCTCACCGTGCTCGACGACGTTCCGAGCGTGCGCCTGAGGACGGACGGGCTCTACCATCTCGAACAGGCCGGATCGGCGCGCGGCACCGGGCTGTTGCTGACGGCGATCGCCACCCTCAACCACGAGCTCGCCATCGGCAGGGTCGGACTCGATCCCGCGACCGGCCAGATCCACTACACGGTGGACGTGCCGGCGGACGACGCGGTCTCCGACCTCACCCTCCAGCAGGCGATCGGCCGCCTGCTCGGGACTGCGGACGCCCTCCACCCACGGCTCGTCGCCGCGGCGAAGGGCGAAGCCCTGTAGACGGGCGAGCTCCGGCGGCTCAGCCGTGGTCGCCGATCGCCTCAACCGGGCAGTTCTCCATCGCCTCGTAGCACTGGGCGAGCTCGTCCTCGGTCTCGGGCTGCTTGTAGCAGACGTCGTGATCCTCGTCGTCGCTCATCTTGAAGTTGCGCGGCGCGGCGTCGCTGCAGACGCTGCAGAGGATGCACTCCTTGTCGACGAAGAACGACAGGCGCTTGCCGCCGATCGTGACCTCGCCACCAACGTTGTCTTCCCAGCGGTTTTTGGGATCGGCCATGGTGTCCTCCTGTCTCGGGTCTCGCCCCGGGCGAGCCGGCGCGGTATCGCACGCGGCTTCACCTCGCCAACCCGCAGTGGGGGGTGTGGCGAACCGTGGCAGGGGAACCGATGACGACGCTCGACGAGATCTTGGAGACCTTCGAAGCCCTCGAAGACGGCGAGGAGCGCCTGCGCTACCTCATGGACCTCGGTCGAACGCTCCCGCCCTACCCCGAGGATGCGCGTGACGACGACCACCTCGTCGCCGGATGCCAATCGCGCGTGTGGCTGCATGCATGGCGCCAAGAGGACCGCCTTCGGCTCGCCGCCGACAGCGATGCGTTCATCGTCCGGGGGCTGGTCGCGATCCTGCTCGCTGTCTATGACGGCCGCACCCCTGCCGACGCGTTCGCGGTCGACGCGCGCGCGGTGTTCTCAGGCCTCGGGCTGGACCACCAATTGTCGATGACGCGCCGCAACGGACTTTGGTCGATGATCGAGCGGATCCGCCACCATGCCGCGAGATGGGCCTAGTCGGGATCCGCGAGGAGGCCGGCGAGGACGCGATGCCCGGCGCGGCGGTAGAGGTCTTCGCGGCGGTACGCGGCGTTGACCGACTTCATGGCCCCGGCGAGCCGCATCAGCACAGACCGCAGCCGGGCGTCGTCGTCCGCAACGGGGAGCACGAGGGCCGTCCGCAGGACGGCACGCCCTGCGCGTGTGGGAACCAAGCGTGCGAACACGGTGTCGCCGGTCGTCGCTGGCCGCTCGAGCCACCCGAGCCCGTCGGGGTCCACGGGGTCTGACGGCACCCACCAGGCGGCGAGCGCGACGCGCGGCCGCAACGTGAGCCCACGCGGGCCCACGTCCGCCACCCGCCAAGGAACAAACGGCGTCTCGGCCACGGCGACGAACGGCGCACGCGCCGCGGCGTTCGGGCGCGGGTGATCGCGAAACCACGACCGAAACGCGGTCCGCCCCCAACCAGGCGCGAGCGCAAACGCCGCCGCCGCCACGACCGCGCGCCACACCCGGCGATGCTCGGGACGCGTGCGGTCGAGTCCGTCGGCCCAACGGCCGAGCAGCGCGGCGGGCGCGAGGTCGCCCACCTCCGTCGCGTAGTCCATCGCGATCCGAGCAAGCGCGTCATCCGTGGCCGGGACGACGTCCAACGGCCGACGACCGCAGGCGAGCAGGCGCGCGCCGGACGCGAGCGGCGGTCCCGGCGGGTCGGCGTCGAGCGCGACCACACGCCCAGGCCCGTCCTCGTCCTCTGCGTGGAACGACGGGTTCCTCGGCGCCGAGACCGCGGGCGGAGGCGTCATCGCGATCCCTCGGCGGCCTGCACCATGCGCTTGGCCTCGTCGAGGACGCGCTGTCGCAGGCTGTCCGGCCCGATCACGCGGGCGTCACGCCCAAACGAAAGGACCCAACTCAAGACCTCCGGCGTCTCTGCGACGTCCATCGCGAGCTCCAGCCAACCGTCGGGACGCCGGGTGAGCTGCTGGCTGGCGTGCCACCGCCGCTCCGTGATGTAGGTCCGCACCGCCGGCGAGAAGGCGACCACGACACGCACCGGGGTGCCGCCCTGAATGCCAAACGCGTGCGCGAGGTGCGCCTCGGGGTCCCAACCGGCAGGGAGCTCGAACTTCTCCCGATGTAGGCGCGTTGCCGCCGTCATGCGTTCGACCGCGTACGTCTTGACCAGCGCAGCGCGGGCATCGAGCGCGAGGACGTAGAGCCCCTGGCGGTACGTCACCAGCGTGTACGGGTGCAGACGGTAGGACCGGGTGACCTCGTCGGCGCGTCGGTAGGTGACGTCCATCGGGTTTCGATAGATCAACGCCGTCACCACGTCGTCGATGATCTCCGAAGCCTCGCCCGCGTAGTCCTTGGCGTGCTCCGCGCGGGCGACGAACGACCGATCGAGTTGCTTCGACAGTTCGGCGTGGGCGCGCGGGATCGCCGGCTCCAGCCGTTCCAACGCGCCGTCCATGTCGCTGGCGAACGAGGTCCCCTGGAGAAAGTTGAACAGGCGACGTCCAAAGTGCAACGACAGCACCTCCGCCAAACTCAGCGTCACACCCGTGCGACGCCAACGCGGATCGACCTCGAGCACCCGCTCCCCACCACGATGCCGGTCGACGATCGGAAGATCGATGTCGCGCAGGTCCGCCAAGTAGCGACGCAGGGACCGAGGGTCGATCTCGAACCGCTCCAGCAACTCCGAAGCGCGGACCCCACCCGGCCGGGTGACCAGCTCCAGCAACTTCACGAGCCGTTGCGCCTTGTTCAGCGTCATGACGCCTCCGCAGCGTCTGTAATCGATCGCCCCTGGACGGACACTTCCTGTCCTTCATTTTCCAAGGATCCCCGGCACGCCAACGCTCAAACCTATTGTTTTTGTCATCGCGGCCAGAAATCCATGGCGCCACCTTCCCTGAACACTTGAAACCTGAACGGGCGCACAGTAGAACAGGTGTATCGGAGGTCCCGCATGATCCCTCTCCACGAGATTCCGCCCGGCAGCGCGGCCGACGTCCTGCTGCACATCGCGGTCGCCACACCGGTCGTCGCGTTGCTGCTCGCGTTCACCGCCTCCGTCCCTTGGACGCACGACGACATCCTCACGACCCGACGCGTTTGGGTGGCCACGGGTCAGGTGCTCGCGAACCGGGTGCGCCGCGCCCTGCCCTCCCTCGCCACGGCGCCGCTGCGCGCAGTGGCCGCGATGGGTGCGCTGCTGTCGCTGTCCCAGGCGCGCTAGCGGCGCGTCAAGCCGCCTTTGATCGGCCACGGTCGACCGAAGGGCACCCGGCGCGATAGAGTCTGCGAGCCCAGCTTCTCACGGCGCGGACGGCATGCCTCCACACGATCCCTTCTCGACGCTCGAGCGCATGCTCGCCAAGTACCGACGCGACGTCCACCGGCTCGACGAGCCCGCGACGGCCGACGCCATTCACGCCCTCGAAGCTCAACTTGGGCGACGTCTGCCCCATGGGCTGCGCGAATTCTTGGCGCGCCACAACGGCGCCGAGCTGTTCCGCGGCGCGCTGAGGATGCGCCCGACGCACGAGATGGGGCCGGCCTCCGTCGAGGTGCGCAATGTGTGGGTGTTCGCCGACGGGGCCGAGGGCGAACGCTGGGTGTTCGCGCGAAACCACGATGGCGGCCATGCGTTCGGACTGTGGGACGGGGCTCGACTCACGCCGATGCACAGCACGTTCGCCGGATGGTTCGCCGCCACCCTGGAGGTCCTCGACGCACGCGTGCAACGGGAGGACGACCGCATCGCGATCCGGCTCGAGGCGGATGCCGACGACCCTTGGCAGCTGTACGACGCAGGCCTGCGCACGCTCCTCTCGGGCCGCGCGGAGGCCGCCGTCGGCCTGCTGGAGCGAGCTACGCGCGCGGACCCCACCCACGTGCTCGCGTGGCAGCGCCTCGGCGACGCCCTGTCGGCCACCGACCGCGTGGCCTCACGAAAAGCGTGGCTCGCCGCCCTCGACACGATGCGCATCCCCTTGGATTGGCCGGGCGCGCCCCTGCTCGATCCCGAGGTCTTCACCTCGCTCGCCCGGACGTTCCACGATCCCGAAGAGTGGGAGCACCAGCTCACGCGCTTCCTGCACGAGCGGGTGACCGAGGTCTACACCGAAGAGGAGTTCGACCTCGTCGTCACCGCAACGCAAGCGCTCGCCGATAGCCTCGTGCGACGGGGTCGCCGCGCCGTCGCCTACGACGTGCTGGCCGACCTGCTGCGTCGCTCGACCACGTTCCGAACGCGACGCGTCCCGTGGTCGGCCGTCCTCGCGCTGGCAGGGGTTGCGTTCGACCTCGGACGCCACGATGAGGCCGAAAAGCACATCCGGTCGTTGCGACTCGAAGGGCCGTCCGACGTCCAGGCCGAGACCTTGTTGCTGCTCGGCCGACTCGCCGTCCAACGGGAAGAGCCCTGGGCCGAGGACATCCTCGAGGACGCGCTCACCGCGGCGGGGGACGACGACCTGCGGATCCAAGTCGCCCTCGCGAGGGTCGAGCGCGCCACGCGCCAGACCCGACGTGACGAGGCCCGCAGCTGGCTGGAAGCGGCGCGACGTTGGGTCGACCAGGGGGCCCCTCGCCTGCTGCGCGCGATGACCTCGCTCGCGGAAGGCGACGTCGCGCGGCTCGCCGAAGGAGGCGGACTCGACGAGGCCGCCGCCGCATGGCGCCGCGCCTCCGAGATCCTCGGCGACCGTGCCGCGCCCGAGCTCCGCCTCCGTCTCGATCTCCGGCTTGGCGACCTCGCGTACGCGCGCGGAGACCGGGCCGAGGCGGCCGTGCGGTACCGCGCAGCAGCCCAAGGCTACGCCGCGCAGGAGCTCCCCGTCCGCGAAGCTTGGGCGTTGTGCCGCCTCGCACGGGTGGTCGCCGATCCGAGCGGCCCCCTCGCGTCGGCGCGGAACCACTTCCTGGAGGCCGACCTCGCGGCAGGCGTTGCCGCCGTCGACGCCTTGCGG
Source organism: Pseudomonadota bacterium (assembly GCA_046051915.1). Classification (GTDB taxonomy): domain Bacteria; phylum Myxococcota_A; class UBA796; order UBA796; genus JBEIFN01. The sequence continues at coordinate 7,376 of JBJONI010000295.1, read as the reverse complement.
GAACGGGAGGGCGCGAGCCTCGCGTGGCACCTCGATCGCGCCGCGGAGCACATGGCCGCGCGAACCCACGCGCAGCGCGCACGCGCGCCATGGACGCGTTCCGACGCCGAACGCCCAGAGCGCCGCCTCGGCGCCCACCGCATGGCGATCGCGAGCTGCCCTGACGCCGTGTTGCGCGCCGTCGCGACGGAGCTCGACATCGCCGCCGAGGGCATCCGCGGTGGGCGCACGCGGCCGCTCGACGCCCCCGTCCTTCGCTACGCCGCCGCTGTTCACCTGATCGCCGGCCACCGGTCGTGGCTCGGCGCCCAGCTGCTGCTCCGCGAATTGGTCGAACCCCGCGTTGACGGCGCGGCCCGCGCGGCGCTGCTCGGCGCGCTGCAACGATCTCCGAACGCCGCGCTCGTCGACGGTCTGCTCGGCTGCGTCGAGGATCCGAACAGCGTCGAACCCGCCGCGGTGGCCGCGGCCGCCGAGGTCCTCGGCCTGCGCCGGGAGAGCGAGGCGGTCGGTGCGCTGCGGGAATTGGCCAAGGGCGCCAACGCCGTGCTGCGCAAAGCAGCCATCGTCGCGCTCGGGCGCATCGGTGCCCGCGAAGCGGCCCCCGACCTCGTGCCAGCGCTCGACGAGCCAGCGCTCAGCGAAGCCGCTGGGCTCGGGCTGCTGCTCCTCGGCGACCGCCGCGGGCTCGACTACCATGCACGCGCGCTGACGGAAGGTCGCCTCGGCCTCGGCGGACAGCCCGGCGAGTTGGTCGGACGCTACGGCACGGGCGCACACCTGCAAGTGCTGTACCCGGCCTCCTTGTTCGCGGATGACGACATCGCGAAGGGCGCCATCCATGGCCTCGGGCTGCTCGGCGACGCCGCCGCGGTCCCGCACCTGCTCCGCCTGCTCGACGGCAGCGACGCGTCGCGAAACAACCGGCGCGACGAGGCGGTCAACGCGGCGTTGCAGTTGCTCACCGGCCACCTTGAGGACGCCGACGCCCCCGACCTGCATCGGCGGTGGACGACGTGGTGGGGGGCGCACCAAGCGAGGTTTCAGCCAGGTATCCGCCATCGCCAAGGCCGCGTTCTCGATCTGGGCCAGCTCGTGCACCTGCTCGAATCCGACGACGCGTGGGTGCGCCGCACCGCGTGGGAGGAGCTCGTCGTCCAAAGCGGTGAGCGACTGCCGCTCGATGTCGACGGGCCGTGGCGTGTGCAACGGGCACAAGTCCGTGCGTGGCGCACCTGGTGGACGCAACAGCGCCACCGGTTCCCCCCGGGCCGTTGGTTCCTCGACGGTCGTGACCGTGGGATGCAGGCATGAGACGGCGATTCCTCGTCGCGATGGGGCTCGCAGGATGCGCGCACACGGGCCTCACGGCCCGGATCGAGGCCCTCGAAGCGCGCCTGAAAACCCTGGAAGTCGCGGTGCGTACCGGCGGCGCAAACGGGCCGGTGATGATGGCCGCAGGGGCCGCAGCGCCAGCCCAACCCGACGTCGCCGCGTCGATGCTCGCCGACGCGACGCGCTTGGCCCGTGAGGGACGCGTCGAAGAGCCCCGCACGCTGCTCCGCGAGTTGATCACCGCCTACCCCGACAGCCCCTCCGCCGCGGCGGCCCGCAAGCTGTACGCGGAGCTGCAGATCGTGGGGCAGCCCGCGCCGTCGCTCGACGGCACGACGTGGTTGCAGGGCGCAGCACCAGCCGATCCCCGGGCGACGCTGTATGTCTTTTTCGAAGCCTGGTGCCCGCACTGTCGGAATCACTTGCCCAAAACACAAGCCCAAGCCAATGTTTGGAGCGATAACGGCCTCGCCGTCATCGGCTTGACGCGCATGACACGCGACGTCACCCCCGAACAGGTCCTCGGACTCGCTGGCGAGCTCGGGCTGCGGTTCCCGATCGGACGCGCCACCGAGACCCTCTGGCAAGGCTTTGGCGTCAGCGGCGTCCCGGCCGCCGCCGTCGTACGCGACGGGGCGATCGCGTGGCGCGGGCATCCGGCCAACCTCAGTGACGACGTCTTGCGCGAGCTCCTCCCCGCCGAACCGCCCGTCGGCGCGGGTGGCGCGACGCCCACGTTGGTCCCAACGCCCGCAGCGGGCGCGCCGACCGACGCCACGACGGTCCCCCCGGCCGCCGCCGACGCTCCGACGCCCACCGCAGCTGGCCGCTGACGGAGACGACCGTGTCCTACCTCGCGATCGCCCGAAAGTACCGTCCGACCACCTTCGATGAGATGGTAGGGCAGCCGCACGTCACCGCGACCTTGCGCAACGCGATCGCCCGCAACCGCATCCACCACGCGTGGCTGTTCTGCGGCGCGCGCGGCGTCGGCAAGACCACGGCGGCGCGAGCGCTCGCGCGAGCGCTCAACTGCGCCCAAGGTCCAACCGCCCAGCCGTGCGGCGTGTGTCCGTCGTGCATCGACATCCTCGCCGGCAACAGCCCCGACCTGCTGGAGATCGATGGCGCCAGCAACAACTCCGTCGATGACGTCCGCGAGCTCCGCGAATCGGTCCGCTATTTGCCCACCCAAGGCCGGTACCGGATCTACCTCATCGACGAGGTCCACATGCTCTCGACGGCAGCGTTCAACGCGCTGCTCAAGACGCTCGAGGAGCCACCACCGCACGTGGTGTTTCTGTTCGCAACGACCGAAGCAGACAAGGTGCCCGAGACGATCCTCAGCCGGGTGCAGCGCTTCGACTTTCGGCGGATCGCCGCGACCGACGTCGCCGGCCGCCTCGCGGAGATCGCGAGCTCCGAGGGCGCGCGCGTCACCGACGGGGCGCTTCGGCTGATCGCGCGCGCCGGCGAGGGGTCGATGCGCGACGCGCAGTCGCTCCTCGATAAGGTGCTCAGTTTTGGTGGCGGCGAGGTCGACGAGGCCGCCGTCACCGAGATGCTCGGCCTCGTCGATCGACGCCTGCTGTTTCGGATGCTCGAAGGGCTGCTCGGGGGCCAGATCGCGCCCTGCCTCTCGGTGGTGGCGACCGTGCATGATCACGGTTTTGAGCTGTCAAGGTTCCTCGCCGAGCTGCTCGACCTGTTGCGCGACGCGACCTTCCTCCATCTCAGCCCGGACGTCGAGACCTACGTCGAGCTGCCCCACGAGGAGAAGCAGGCGCTCAAGGACCTCGCGAGCAGCACGCCTGCCGACCTGCTTCCGCGTCTGTTCCAAGCCTTGCTCGACGTGCACGAGCAAGTGGCCCGGGCGTCGCGGCCGCGTGTGGTGCTGGAGATGTCGTTGGTCCGACTCGTACAACTGCGGGCGTTGCAGCCGGTCGGGGCGTTGGTGGCGCAGCTCGATGCCCTCGACCGACGCCTGCGCGCCGCGGGTGGCGCGGCGCCGATGGGTGGCGCGGGAACGACGCCTCGCCGCAACAGCGGCCCCGGCGCGCGTGCCGAGCGAGCCGGCACCACGGCGGCGACCCCACGCACCACGAGCCTCCCGCAGGCGCAGGAGCGCACCAAGGTCGCGGCGACCGACCCCCGGGCGATCGCGTCCGCGAACCGGCCGGAGGACGCCTGGAAGGGATGGCAGGAAGCCGTCCTTGGCCTACGCGCCGAAGAGGCCCGCGTCTTCGACGGTCCCGTCCGGTTCGAGGCGACAGGACCCGTGCTTCGCGTCGCCCCCGGCCGCCCGTTCGCCGCGGCGAGGCGCTTGCTCGCCCTACCCGACATTGCGGCGCAAACCCGCGCCTGGTTCGGCCCGCGCGCGGAGGTCCGTCTGGAGGAAGCGCTCGGATCGCGCAGCGACGCGCCCGGTGCCTCGCTGGAGCGCGACGCGATCACCGATCCGGCGATCGCGGCGATGATGGCGCTGTGGGACGCGAGGCTGTCGGCGGTCGTCGCCGATACCGATGGGGCGTCATGAGCGAGCGGGACCCGCTCAAGGACGCGATCGCCGCGTTCCGTCGGCTGCCGAACGTCGGCGCGCGCTCCGCGACGCGAATCGTCTACTGGCTCCTGAGGGCGCCACCCGACGTGCTCGCCGCGCTGCGCGACGCGCTGGATGCCCTCGCGCGTGACCTGACGCAGTGCGGCCAGTGCGGTGCGCCGTCCACCTCGGACCCTTGCCCGATCTGTGCCGACCCACGCCGCGACCACGCGGTGCTGTGCGTGGTCGAGCACCCTCAAGATGTGCTGGCGTTCGAACGCTCCGGAGAGTTCCGCGGGCGCTACCACATCCTTCACGGCGCGATCTCGCCGCTCGAAGGGGTCGGGCCTGCCGACCTGAACCTGCGCCCGTTGCTCGCGCGGCTCCGCGATCCCGCCGTGACCGAGGTGATCCTGGCGACGGACGCTGACGTCGAGGGCGACGCCACCGCGCTCTACCTCGCGCGCTTGCTCGGAGACCTCCCGCTGCGCGTCACCCGCCTCGCCCACGGGGTCGCCGTAGGGACAGAGATCGAGTTCGCCGACGCCGTCAGCCTCGCGCGCGCGCTGCGCAACCGACAAGCGGTCTGATCCGGCGATGGACCACGACGTCGACGTTGTCTACGAGGACGAGGCCCTGCTCATCGTCCACAAGCCATCCGGGGTGCCCACCCAACCCGATGGGAGCGGAACGACCTCGTTGCATCAGGCCGTCCAGGCGCGCTGGCCGCACGCCACGTTGCACCATCGGCTCGACCAGCCGGTGTCCGGCCTCGTGATGTTTGGCCTGAACCCGCGGTGCAACCGTGCGATCACCGAAGCATTGCGACGCCACGCCATCCAGCGAACGTACCTCGCCGTCCTCGCGGGGCAGCCCGACCAGTGGGCGAGCCCGACGCGCTGGACGTGGCCCGTCGACGGCCAACCCGCGGCGACGAGGGCACGTCGCATCGGCGTCGGGCCCGGCATGATGGCCGTGGAGCTGACGCTGGAGACGGGCCGCACGCACCAGATCCGAAAGCACGCAGCACACGCGGGAACGCCCGTGGTCGGCGACCGGCGCTACGGCGGCGACGCCGGACGGTGGGCGCCGCGCCCCGCCTTGCACGCGCATCGACTCCGTTGGACCCACCCGGCAACGGGCGCGCCCCTCGACGTCCAAGCGCCCTGGCCCGCGTCGTTGAGCGAGCTTTGGTCGCACGCGACCGAGACTGTGCTTCCCTGAGCGTCGACACCGTGCACGGAGGGAGAGGAGAGGACCGGGCGCCCCGAGACCCGAGACACCACGTCACCGTTGCTTCCTTTCGGACCTGGCGGGATTCACGGGCGCGCGTCCTCGGACCCGGCCCTCACCTCTCCCTCCGGAGAGGCCTGTGGTCGCCTCTCGGGAGTGTCTGAGCGCTCACAGAGCCGCGTGCCGGCGCCCTCGCTCGGTGGCACGCCCATGGGCCGAGCCGGAAGCAAGGCCCCAGAGCCAACCGCCCAGCGTTCACCGAGCGGAAGGCGGACATGGCGGAGAGAGCGGGATTCGAACCCGCGGTACCATCTCTGGCACACACGATTTCCAGTCGTGCACCTTCGACCACTCGGTCACCTCTCCAAGACGTCGACGATGGCGGAGAGGGGGGGATTCGAACCCCCGGTAGACTTTCGCCTACATCGGATTTCGAATCCGACGCAATCGACCACTCTGCCACCTCTCCAGGATCACCGTCGACGAAGCTCACGAAAGAACGACCGAAGTCGATCTCCGCAAGCTGACGATAGAACCCCGCTCCGAACCTCGAACGTGTGGTTGATGCCCGGAATGTTCCGCACATCGCCACACGAACCCAGGAAGCCGCCCTTTGGGTCGGGCGCGCCGTAGATGACGCGCGCCACCCGCGCCTGGATCATGGCGCCGGCGCACATCGGGCAGGGTTCTAGGGTGACGTAGACCTCGCATTCGACCAGTCGCCACGAGCCGAGCGCCCGTGCGGCGTGTCGCATCGCGATCAACTCCGCGTGCGCGCAGAAGTCCTGCGCCGCCTCGCGCCGGTTGCCGGCGACGGCGAGAAGCTCGCCCTGACGCACGACCACCGCGCCCACCGGAACTTCGCCCCGCACTGCGGCGGCGTCGGCGGCCTGCAAGGCCAGCGACATCCAACGCTCATCGTGCGCGTCGCGTTCCAAGGACGTGTCACCCTCTTTCAACACATCGTGCCTCAAAGACCGCCCCGACAACAAGCCGTGCGAACGGCTGCGGGGCTACGCCGATGTTGGGGAACACCGACGGTGCGCGACGGGTTGGCGTGGCCGACCGTGCGCCGATACCGTTTAAGGAATCCGCGCCGACCTGTCAACCCGCGCAGAACATCGGTGCAGCGCCTTGCGGAACCGCGCCCGCGACGGCAACTAGCGCCATCGGAGACCCTATGCCGCGCAACCACTTCGGGATGACGCTCGCCGCGATCCTCCTCGCCCTGACGACCTCAAGTCTCGGCCACGCCACACCCGTCACGTGGAAGACGTCCGACGGCGTGACCGTCGCCGCAGACGCCGAAGGCTCCGGCGCCCAAGCCGTCGTGTTCGTCCACGGCGAGGCCAGGTCACGGGCCGACTGGGCTCCCCTGGCATCCGCCGTCGCACGCGGCGGCATGATGGCGCTCAACCTCGACCTACGCGGCCACGGAGCCACCGCGATGCCCACGGGTACCGTCCTCGACGCCGCCACGTGGCCAGGCGCGCTGCGCGACGTTCAGGCCGCCGTGACCTACGCACGGAGCAAGGGCGCGAAGGACGTGACGATCGTCGGTGCCGACGTCGGCGGTTTGCTCGCGCTCGCGACGGCCGCCGCCGACCCGCAGGTCACCACCGTGGTGCTGGCTTCGCCCAAGCTGAGCGGCGGGGGCGTCAAGGTGACGGACGCGTTGGCCGGCCTTGGGTCACGCCCGCTGTTGCTGTTCGCGCTCACCAGCGACCCCACGGGGGTCAAGAACGCCGGCGCCCTCCGAGACCGAGCCGGCGGTCCGAACCGTCTGGAACTGGTCGATCCCGGAACGTCGGCGGGCACGTCCGCCGCCACGGTGCTCGCACGCAACACGAAGGTGGAGGCGCTGCTCCTCTCCTGGGTCCGCGCGCGCGGTCGCCTCGACGCGGCCGGCAACGCCGCCAGCACCCAGGCCACGATCGAAACGCCCGGCGACGTCAAGACGTCAGGGACCAAGATCGGCGAAGCGCCGAAGCCTTGACCACGTCGTTGCGACTGCCCGACCCACCGCGCGCCGTCGAGGCCGTTGCCGCAGCCGTCCTCGCCGGCGGCGGGCGCGCCTACGCCGTCGGTGGGTGCGTCCGCGACGCGGCCTTCGGACATCCGCTGAAGGACTGGGACATCGAAGTCCACGGGATGGATGTCGACGCCCTCGAGTCCGCGCTGCGACGCGTGGGACGCGTCGCGCCCGTCGGCCGCTCGGTCGCGGTCCTCAAGGTCAAGGCGCACGGTCTCGAGCTCGACGTCCGCCTCC
>JBJONI010000294.1:0-4489 GCA_046051915.1 Pseudomonadota bacterium | reverse complement strand
GTCCATGTCGCGCGAGGAGGTGGAACGGAACATCGCTTCGGGCCAGCGGTCTGCGGGCACGGGCGTGAACGTGTCCTTGCCCTCGCGGAGCAGGTTCCAGAACGCCGTGGCGTCGCGCGCCCCAGCGAAGCGGCACGAGAGGCCGACGATGGCGATCGGGCTGGTCATGGCGACCTCAGGGACGGCTCAACGGCCGCCGAACAGCGTGTTCTTGGCGCGGGTCCACAGCGACGCGGCGACATGGCGGGCGACGGTGACGGTGTCGCCCGAGGCCCCCATGGTGCGGGTCCCCTCCTGCCCGAGTTCGCCTGCAAGGTACTGGCTACGCGTCTTGCGGCGTTGGAGCTTGCCGGAGCTGGTCTTGGGCAGCGATCCGGGCGCCAGGCAGACGACGTCGGCCGGCGGGACACCGACCTCCTGGCGGACACGTCGGGCGACTTCGGCGCGGATCCGCTCCAACTCGGCGGGCTCCGACGCGCGCGTCTCGACGACGACCACGATCTCCTCTGACTCCTTGCCGGGGCGAGCGAACGCCACGACGTTGCCTTGGCGGACGCCGTCGACGTCGGCCGCGACCCACTCGATCGCCTGGGGATGCACGTTGCGTCCGTTGAGGATCAACAGGTCCTTGCAACGCCCGGTGACGTAGATCTCGCCTTGCAGCAGGTAGCCGAGGTCGCCGGTGTGCAACCAGCCCTGCGCGTCAAAGCACGCCGCCGTCGCCTCTGCGTTCTCGAAGTAGCCGGCCGTCACGCTGGGGCCGCGCAGCCAGAGTTCGCCCTCGACGCCCTCGGGCATCCGTTCGCCCCGCTCGTTGAACGCGGCGACTTCGTGCCCAGCGAACGTCGGACCACAGCTCACGTGCTCGAACGACGGCCGGCCTTCGACCGCGTCGCGAACGTGTCCGTCCGCTTGAAAGCCCTCGGCGTCGACGAGGCGGGTGCGGAAGGGGGCGGCGAGGGGCTTGAACGAGATCGCCAGCGTCGCTTCGGCCATGCCGTAGGCGGGGAGGAATGCCGCGGGGTTCATCTTGCTGTGGGTGCTGAACTTCTCGGTGAAGGCACGCGCCGTCTCCGCTTGAATCGGCTCGGCGCCGCACCCGAAGGCTTCCATGCACGAGAGGTCCCAGCCGGCCATGTCCTCGGCCGTCGCCTTGCGGGTGATCAGCGCGTAGGCGAAGTTCGGCGCGAACGTCACGGTACCGCGGTGCCGGTGAATGGCGTCGAACCAGACGGTCGGCTTCTTGATGAAGCGCATGGTCGGCAGGAACACCGACGACATGCCGTTGACCATCGTCGCGACGACGAATCCGATCAAGCCCATGTCGTGGTACAGCGGCAGCCAGGCGACGGCCATGCCCTTGCCTTGGCCCTTTTGCAGGCCTTCGACGATGATCGCGTGGCTGTTTGCCATCAGGCTCGCGTGGGGGACGATGACGCCCTTGGGGTCGGACGTCGAGCCCGACGTGTACTGGAGGAACGCGACATCGTCGGGTGCGATCGTGGGGTAGACCGGCGTCCCCGTGGCGTCCTTGAGGGTCTCGACGGTGACGAGGCGTTCCAAGGTGGCGACCTTGTCGACCAGCGCCCACAGGACGTTCTGCAGGCGCTCCGACGCGAACAGAACGCGACAGCGGCTCAGCTCGAGGACGCGTGCGGTGCGGTCGGCGTAGGCGTCGAGCGCGCCGAACGACAGCGGGGGGTAGAGCGGCACGGGGACCACGCCCACGCGCAGCGCGCCGAGGAACGTCAGGACGAAATCCTCGGGTTCGATGACGACGAGCCCGATCCGATCGCCCTTGCGCAACCCGAGCTTTTGGAGCGCCGCCGCGCGGGCCGCCGTGAGCTGCTCGACCTCGGTGTAGCTGTAGCGGGTCTCGACGCCCTTCATGTCCTGGAAGATGTAGCCGCTCTCGGGGAACATCGCGCCGACGTTGGCGACGGCCTCGGCGACGGTGGAGAACAGGGACATCGGACCTCCGTGGGGTCGCCGGGGTGCGGCGGACTTGGGCTTCGGTGGAGGGCGGGGGTATGGCGAACCCCAGCCCAATGCAAGGCTTGGCTCGGCGTTGACGCACGTTTGTCGAGGCTTTCATTGTGACCCGCGGGTCGGAGTTTCGCGGCGGTAGGGGTTGCAGGCCGCACCTGGTCGGCGTTGCAGACTTGCAGGGCTGGCACGCGAGGCTACCCATCGTGACGGCGCCGGCGTGCGCCGGTTTGCGCAGGGGGGCGGGATGCGGCGACGGGGTCGATGGGCTGGGGCGATCGCGATGATGGCGTCGTGCGGCGAGGCGACCAGCGTCGCCGATCAACTGGGGGTGACGGGCTACCTCGGCGAGACGCGCGTGGCGGAGACCGACATCGCCGACGGTGTCACGACCTCGACGTTGGACGTCGCCTCAGGTCCCCGCTGCATGCGCGGCGAACCCTTTCGCATGGCGACGCGCGAGGGGGCCTCGGACGACCTGTTGCTGTTCCTGCAAGGGGGCGGCGCGTGTTGGTCGGCGTTCTGCTTCGCCGTCACGCAGGCGCCGGTCGGGATGCCCGCCGTCGACATTTTGAGGACGGACCTGGTCGACAACCCTGTCCGTGACTGGGACGTCGCGTATTTCCCGTATTGCGACGGGTCGTTGTTCGCGGGCGACGCCGAGATCGATGAGGACGGGGATGGGGACACCGACCGCTGGCACCGCGGTCTCGCGAACTTGTCGGCGGGGCTCGACATCGCAAAGGCGACGTTTGCGAAGCCCAAGCGCGTGTTGCTCGCGGGCAGCTCCGGGGGAGGCTTTGGCACCATCTTGGCCGTCAGCCTGGTGCGCCACCAGTGGCCGGACGCCGAGATCCTCGTGTTCTCGGACAGCGGTGTTGGCGTCGCACGTGGCGCGTCGGACCCTTCGTTCCTGACGACGCTGATCACAGAGCACGGGTCGGGGGCGTTCGTCCCCGCCGACTGCCCCGATTGCCTCGGCGGGGGCCACATCACGCCGCTGGTCGCTTGGTGGCTGCGGCAGGACGAGCGGACGCGGGTTGGCGTGTACAGCAGTTGGTATGACCTGATCATCGGCAAGGTGTTTCTGCAGGTGCCACCCGAACAGTTTCAGGCCGATGTCCAAGCGCAGACCGACGCGGTGCGGCAGGCCTTCCCCGACCGGTACCACCGCGCGATCGAGGACGGCGTGACCCACACCGCGTTGCTCGGCGACCCGACGGGCATCGTCGGCAGCGATCTCGGCGCCGTCGAGATCCCCGCCTCAGCGCTGACGGCGTTGACCGCGCTCGACCTCGGGAGCCTGTCAGAGACGGTGGTGGACGGTGTCCGGATCTCGGATTGGCTCTCGACCTGGATCGACGGCGCCGCGCCGGAGGACATCGTGGAGCCCGCGGGCCCCGCGCCTTGGTCTCTGTGAACGCTACGGCCGGTGCGACCGACCGGGGCAGCAGCACGGGGTGGGACGTGTTCCGGTCGGTGCGGCCCGCGCCGTGGCCGCGCCGGATGCGTGCGCGCCGGCGGGTGGCATCGTGGCGGCGCCGGAATAAGGTGGCGGCGCGCTCCCGTAGCTCAGTTGGATAGAGCAGCTGTTTCCTAAACAGCAGGTCGCACGTTCGAGTCGTGTCGGGGGTACTCTTTTGGGGTGAGCGATGGCGTCCACGTACGCGGGCAAGCGGGTGTTGATCACGGGCGGCAACAGCGGCATCGGCCGCGCGGCGGCCCTGCAGCTCGCCAAGCAGGGCGCACGTGTGGTCGTGCTCGCAAGGAACCCGCAGCGCAACGCCGAGGTGGAGGCCGAACTCGTGGCGGCGGGGGCGTCCGCGCGCGCGATCGCGACCGACGTGACCTCGGATGCCTCCGTGCAGGCCGCGGTGGCGGAAGCCCTCACGTTTCTGGGCGGCGTGGATCTGCTTGTGTGCAACGCGGGCTTCGCGGCGTGCAGCGCCGTGGAAGGTCAGTCGCTCGACGCGATGCGCGAGTTGATGGAGACGAACTTTTGGGGCCACGTTCGCGTGGTCAAGGCGGTCCTGCCGTCGATGAAGGCGGCCAAAGGCGGCCAGATCGCGCTCGTCACGTCGATGCTCGGGTTCATGAGCTTCTACGGTTACGCCGCCTACTCCGCCTCGAAGTACGCGATCGTGGGCTTCGCCGAGGGGCTGAGGCAGGAGTTGGTCTCTTACGGCATCGGCCTGCATGTCTTCTACCCGCCGACCACCGACACGCCGGGCCTCGAAGCGGAGAACGAGACCAAGCCGAAGCTCACCTGGGAGATTGAAGGTTCCAGCACGACGTACACGCCCGACCAGGTGGCGTCGTCGCTGCTCTCCGGCCTCGCGGCGCAGCGGAAAGTCGGTATGGTCGGCGTCGAAGCTTGGGTCATCTACGCGCTCAAGCGTTGGCTCCCGGGCGTCGTCGACGCGGTGCTCGACCAGAAGGTCCACGGTTGGGTCAAGAAGGGTGGCGCGCCGCTGTGACGGTCGCGCGCCGGTGCGTCCGGGCG
>JBJONI010000293.1:0-4922 GCA_046051915.1 Pseudomonadota bacterium | reverse complement strand
GAACACCAGCCCGCGCGGCGAACGGCAACAGCGACACGCAGGCCGCCATCAGAACCCCACGACCGTTCACAGCGCCTCCCCAGCGACGTCGCGCACGCAGCGAAAGCCGACGTCTGGCATCTTCTGATCGGGGCGCATGCCCCCGCGGCTGGTCGCTCGCCGGTCGTTCGGGTCGGTGTTCATCCACCCTCCGCCGCGCTGAACCCGCGACGCCGCATCCGTCGGCCCCGTGGGGTGGTCCGGGAGGTGACGCGCGTACGCGTCGGCCGCATACCCATCGGCCACCCACTCCCAGACGTTGCCGGAGACGCCGAGCAAGCCGAACGGCGACGGGTAGCGGAGCTGACCGCTCTCGCCCGTCCCCTCCTCGGCGCACGCGGACTGGGGGCCATCGGTGAAGATCGGGTCGGCGATCTGTCCCGGGTTTTGCAGCGCACGCCCGCAGTGCGGCACGGAACCCCAAGGCCACGGCCGGTGCTCCGCCCCGCGTGCCGCGAGCTCCCACTCCGCTTCGGTCGGAAGCCGGCCGCCGAGGTAGTCGCAGTAACGGCGCGCCGCGTCCCAGGTGATCGCGTTCATCGGATGCTGGCGCCGCTCCGGACGTCCGGCGTTGCCGTAGCCCGACGCGTCATGGCCCGACGGGTCGCAGTACCCGGACTCCAGACAAAGCGCGTAGTGGTGCGCGAGGACCTCGAACTTTCCGATGAAGAACGGCCCCACCGTCACTTCGTGAACCGGACCCTCTTCAGGACGCGCCGCGGGGTCGTGGTTGCGTCCCTTGGGGTCACTCGCCTGTGCGCCCATCCAGTACGTGGTCGGCGGGACGTAGAAGAAGCAGCGAGAGTCCGGAGAGGGCTTGTCGCATCGCATCTTGTCGGGCAGGGCTTCACCCGGCTCATAGGCGCGACGGGCGATCTTGATCGGGACGCCCCCGCCCGTGCCAGCCTGCGCGTCCGCCACCTCCGCCGTGGTGGCGAACTCGGGGTTGGGCGTCCGTGGGTCCGTCTTGAGCACACCGAGTTCCCGACCATCGCCAACGCCATCGCCGTCGGTGTCCCGCTTCTTGGGGTCCGTTTGGTGGACACGCACCTCGACGCCATCCGGGATGCCGTCCTCGTCGGAGTCCGGGTTGTCCGGGCCTGTACCGAACCGCACCTCGTCCTCGTCGCCCAGATCATCCCCATCGCGGTCGCCGGGCTTGGGGACCCGCGGCGCCGCTGCGTCTTGGCCCTGCCCAGGGTCCGAAGCCACCGGATCCCCCGACCCCGTGCACGCGAGCAAGCCGCCCAATGTCAAGCAGAGCCCGACCGCGCGCACCCGCCCCATCGCAACCTCCCCACAACGTCGCACGTATCACGGGCCGGGCAGGGTGATCGGCGGCGGTGGCGCAAGGGACGACCGGTTACGCGCCGTTTGGAGGTGTCCGATGCGCGTCCCTGCCCCCTCGATTGCGTGCTTCATCGCCGCCCTCGCGGCCTGCGGCGGCGGCGCTGAGCCGACCGCTGCGCCGGCCGCGGCTCCGGGCGCAACGGGGATTCAACCCGAAATCTGCGGTCCCCTCGACGGCCCCGACACCGACGGCGACGGCCTGTCCGACACGCGCGAAGCGACCCTAGGGACCAACCCCGAGGTCGCCGACTCCGACGCCGACGGCAAGCACGACGGCAAGGAAGTCTGCCAGATGAAGACCGACCCGACGAAGCGTGACACCGACGGCGATGGCTTGGCCGACGGAGCGGAGGTCGCGCGCGGACTCGACCCGTTGGTCGCGGACCCAGGCGTGGCCCCGCCGAAGCCAGCACCTCAGGTCGGAGGCGCGGGCCCCGACGGGGTCCCGCTCCCCGAAGGCGCGCAGACGGGGGGAGAAGCGCCCGCCCCCACGCCCACCGAGCAGGCACCGGCACCGCCCGCGGAAGCGGTTGCGCCGCCGACGCAGCCCTGAGACGATGCCCCGCACCGCGTGGTTGGTCCTCCTCGTCGCATGCCACGGCCCGTCCGAGACCGTCGCAGAGGCGCCGGAGGCGTCGCGATGCGGCGGCGCGCGATGCGCCACCACGTCGTCGGCGGCAGACGAACGGACGCCGCCCTACCCGTGCGGCCCCGTCCAAGGACCGGACGCCGACGGCGACCGGATGACCGACGCCGACGAGCGCGTCGCCGGGACCTCACCCGACAACCCCGATTCGGACGGCGACGGCAAGTCGGACGCGGTCGAAGCCTGCCATTTCGGGACCGATCCGCTGCGCGCTGACACCGACGGCGACGGGATGGCAGACGGCGCCGAACTCGCGCGCGGCCGGGACCCTCGACACGCCGACGGCCCGACAGCGCCCCCCGGCGACCCATCCCGTTCACCGTCGACTCCCCAGCCTCGCCCAGGTGACGCCCCACCGCCGCATCCGACCGCACCGCTCGAGCCCGAGGCGTGGACCTGCGAGGCCTTCGCGCCCACCGACCCTCGACGGGCGTCGTGCTGGCTGGCCGTAGGTCCGGGCTCCTTCCCCATGGGCGCGCAGGCCCTCGATGCGTCGGCGGCCGGCTACGACGAGGCCGCGCAGCCGAGCGAGGGGCCCGTCCGGCAGGTGGACGTCGATCGGTACTGGCTGATGAAGCACGAAGTCCGCGAGGCGACGTACGCCGCATGCGTCGCCGCCGGGGCGTGTCCCGCGCTGCCCGCACCTCGGCCGTCGAACCCCGAGCTCCCGGCAACGGGACTCAACGCCGCCGAGGCCGAAGCCCTCTGCCGCTTCCTCGGGGCGCGGCTGCCCACCGAGGCCGAGTGGGAGTTCGCCGCGCGAGGGGAGGCCCTGAGACGCTGGTCCGACACTCCCCAACCACGACCCAGCTGCGACACGATCACGCGCACCGCCGACGGCGTCCCGCAGCGCGTCGCCGAACCCCCGTACGGTTGCGGGGTCTCCCCGCTAGAGCCGTGGTCGGGCCCAAGCGACCCGGGGCCGTTCGGCCACGTTCACCTGACCGGCAACGTCTCCGAGTGGACCTCGGATGCCTGGTCCGGCCGATCGGCATCCGGCGTGCCCCTGCGCGCTGTCCGTGGGGGCAGCCACATGATGGTCTCGGCGCTCGAACGCCGTGCCTCGGTCCGCGCCGGCGTCCCCATCGACGCGCGGCTCCCCGATCTCGGCGTCCGCTGCGCGGCGGACGCCGACTGACGTCGGAATCGGTCAGCAGGGCCGAGCGGGACGGCGGCGCCGGCACGGCGGGTTAGCGGCCGGTGGGGGAATGGACATGGCTTGGCTGCGCACCTTGCCCGGACCTTGGCTGCTACTCGCTGCAATGTGGGCGACCGCCGCGCAGGCCGTCCCGTTCGGCTGGCGCTACGACGGGTCGGCGGTGTCGGCCGGCCGCGGGCCCCTCGTCCTCGACGGACACCTCGCCTGGACCCTGCCTCTCGCGTCGACGGGCAACGCGTCTCCCGTCCTCGGCGGCAGCCAAGTCTGCGCCACGATGGAGCCGACCACGCTGTTCTGCGCGGACGCTGCGTCGGGCCGCTTGCAATGGAAGGCCACCAACCAGTGGGTCGACACCCTGAGCGGCACCGCGAAGTCCGAGGGGCAGGCCAAGCTCGCCGCGGCGGACGCAGCGGCCGCCGAGCTCGCGACGACGCAAGCCACGTACAGCGCGACCCAGCGCCAAGCGCGCGCGACCGGCGACGCCGCGCTGTACGCGAAGCTGACCGAGCTCTCGACGAAAATGGCGCAACTTCGCGCCACGGTCGACGGGATGAAGGCGTACCGAACGCCGAGCGACCGGCAGATCATCGGGTACGCGTCGGCGACCCCCGTCCACGACGGATCGTACCTGTACGCGCTCTTCGGCAACGGTGTCGTCAGCAAGTTCTCGACCTCGGGGAGCCGTCAATGGTCCGTGTGGCTCGGCAACGAGCCCGCCCCCATGCGCGGCTTTCAGATCGGCACGACAGCGAGCCCCTTGCTCGTCGGAGGCACGCTCGTCGTGCCGTACGACCGCCTGCGAGGCTTGGACCCCGCGACGGGCAGGGTCCGCTGGACCTCGGTTCCGTACCGCGACTACGGGACACCGGCGGTCATCGGCGACCTCCTCGCGCTGCCCAACGGTCAGATCATCAGCGCCCGTGACGGCCGCGTGATCTCGACCGGCCATGGTGACGTCTGGTACAGCAGCCCCGTCGCGAAGGACGGCGTGTTCTACTGGGTCGGGTCACGCACAGACGCCCACGCGGCGGTCGGTGGCACGATCCGCGCGGGCGCGAGCCGCGTCTCGGGCACGTCGGTCAGTCCGGCTTGGGCGGTGAGCGTCTCCGTCGGCGAGCGGTTCTACGCCTCGCCGCTCGTCCACCAAGGCTACCTCTACGCGATCAGCAAGGACCGCACGCTCGTCGTCCTTCGCGCGAGCGACGGCGCGATCTACTACACCCAAAGCCTACGTGGAACCTTGCTCGGTGAAACGTGGACGAGCCCCGTCGCGGCCGGTGATGCCATCTACATCGTCTCCGACCTCGGGGAGGTGTTGACGCTCGCGCCCGGCGGCACGTACCGCGTGCTCGGCAAGTCTCGCGCCAGCAACGCGCTCGGTAGCCCCGTTTTCTCGGGCTCAACGATGTTCCTGCGGACGTTCAAGTCGCTCAACGCCTACCGCTAGGCCGCGGCGCAGGACAGCGGCCCCACGAAGGGCTACCCTACGCGCATTCCGGAGGTCGCCATGCGCGCCATCGTCGCCCTGCCTCTCGTCGCGTTCAGCCTGACGGCGTGTTCGGCAACGTTCGACCTGAACATCGTCAGCACGTTCCAACCGGGCGCGCTGCCCGACGTCGACGGGCTGTACCCCCTCGTCTATGCCGCCTACGACGGGGACGACGAGGCGCTGATCACCACGGTGATCTGTGCACCGCGAAACGGCACCACCGAGCTCACGCAGACGTG
>JBJONI010000292.1:0-12245 GCA_046051915.1 Pseudomonadota bacterium | reverse complement strand
CGCCGATGGCAAGCTCCCCGTCCGTCCGTCGTGACGGGGCGCCACGTCACGCGGGGGTAACGACCGACGGTTCCCAGCCGACCCCGCGCTCGACGGCAGCCATGGCCGCCAAGACCTTGTGCTCTTCCCACGGGCGGGCAGCGATCTGCGCTGCGACCGGGAGGCCTTCGCTGCCAAGCTCAAACCGCGCCGCTTTGCGGTCGAGGCGATCGGCGAGCGTCGTGCGGCTGGTCTCGTCCGCGCGCACGCGCGACACCGGTACGACGCCAGCCGGCAGGTCGAGGAGGTTCCAGCGCATGGTGGGCCAAGCGCCCAACGACCAGTCGCCGGTCTCGTCGTGCAACGCCGCCGGGGTGACGGTGGGAGGACCGACCAACACGTCCACGCCGGCCGCCGCCATCGCGGCAAACTCCGCGCGCCGAAGCGACTCGCGCAACACGACCAGCTTCCACACTTCGTGAACACGCTTCTCGCCGAGCGCGCCGACGATGCGAGCGACCCGCGTCTCCCCCGTCGCGCCGAGCAACCAAGCCAACACGCGGCGCAAAGGGCGTGGCAAACGCGCCATCGTCGCGAGCGTCGCGAGCTGGGGCGTGAGCGCTTCCCCGGCGAGCACTTCCTTGGCCGTAACCAGGCCGTCTGCGCTCAACAGACGAAAGTACGTCTCCGCCATCTCCTCGCCGCGTGGCGGCGCATACGCCACGACCTTGGCGCCGGCGCGGCTCAACGCGTCGGCCGCCTCGCGCACCGCGCGGCGAACGCTGGCGGCGGGCGCGAACACCCCATCGTCCTCGAACACACCGACCGTGAGTTGCGCGACGTCGACGTCGGCCACCCGCGGCGCCGAGATCGGCGGGACGGCCGGGTCGAGCCCGTGCTGCACCGCCGCATCGAGCGTCTCCCACAACCAAATCAGATCGTCGCTCGAACGGCAGAGCGGTCCGGTGACGGCCTTGACGGCCTCCTGCCCGGGTTGCCCGCCCGCTGAGCCATAGACGGACCAACGCCCCCACGTCGGCTTGAGGCCCGCGAGGCCGCACCAAGCGGCAGGGTTGCGGACCGATCCGCCGATGTCGGTGCCAATACCGACGGCGCTCATGCCCGACGACACCGCGGCCGCCTCGCCACCCGACGATCCTCCCGGAACGCGGTCTGTCGCCCACGGATTGTTCGTCCTGCCGAACACGGGGTTGGTGGATTCCATCGAGAGCAGCAGCTGCGGGACGTTCGTCTTGCCGAGGACGATCGCGCCCAAGGACTCTGCCGCCGCCACGACCGGCGCCGTGGTCGACAGCAGGCTGGACCGCCGCGCACCGATCCCCACCGTCGACGCGGTGCCCGGATACGCCAGGTTCTCCTTGATCGAGAGGCACAAGCCGGCGAGCGGTGGCAGCGCCTGTCCTTGGGCACGGGCCGCGTCGAGCGCGCGCGCCTTGGTCAGGGCAGACTCCGACAAGCGTTGGGTGAAAGCGTTGATCTTGCCTTCCACCGCGTCGGCGCGCGCGAGGTGGTCGGCGACGACCGACTCGGCGGAGACCTCGCCGGCGGCGATGGCGTGCACCTGCGACCTGGCCGAGCGCTCAAACATCCCCATCGTTGCCTCCGTCGCGCGGTTGTAGCACGGGGGATGGCGTGCACGTCGTGCCGGGTTCGCCGAAGCCGGGCTATGTCCCCGTCCTGTTGAGGTGCCCATGCTCCGAACCGCCACGTTGCTCACCGCCGCCCTGTTCTGCGCCCCCGCGATCGCTCAAGAAGGAACGTTTGACCTTCCGAACATCCAGCTGACCGTCCCGTCGGGCAAGTTGGTGCCCGTCGCGCGCCGCAACGACAACCTCTGCTGGCAGTTCGACCAAGTGAGCTTCCTCGTCCGCAACCGCGACGCGCTGATCCAGCGCGTCACCGTCACCTACGAGAACGGAAACACCGATGAGGTTCGCGGCCTCAACCGCGTGTTCAAGAACGGCACGATGACGCACGGGCCCTTCGCGATCGACAAGGTCGAGCCGACCGGAAAGTGCGTGGCCTCGTTCACGATCGTCGGCGACGACGTCGATGCGGACGGCACGCCGGGCAAGCAGGACGCGTCGTTCTCGACCATCGACCTCAAGGGCATTGGGCGCCTTTGGGCCCGCCCTGAGCGCGAAGGGAGCGTCCCGACTCGGCCGGCCCCCGCGCCTACGGCCCCGGCGCCACAGCGTCCCAGCACGCCGCCGCCGCCGCCACCGACCCCGCAGCGACCGACGGTGGTCGTGGCCCCGATCCCCCAGCGGCCCGCGCCGCCGCCCCCCCCGCCCCCGGTCTACCAGACCCAGACCCGCTACGTGCTCGACACGGCCCGCAAGGATCTGATCGCCAACCCGTCGTTCACCAGCGCGACGTCGCAAGCGATCACGGTCCCGCTTGGCACCCCCGAGAAGGTCGGCGCCCTGCAGCTCGTCGCCCACTACGACGACGCGTACATCGACGAGATCGTCCTGACCTTCGCCGACCGCACCAGCCAGAAGATCGAGTTCGGCGCCATCACCGCCAACGGCTGGGTCGTCCGGGACGGGGTCATCCTGCTCAACAAGGGGCAGAGCAGCGGCGTGCTCGACCTCACCGGCTACGGCAACCGCTGGGTGACCAGCCTCACCCTCCGGGGGCACGAGGCCCCAGGCGGCGAGGCGAACGCGGTCGGGATTCGGCCGGTGATCGAGGTCTACGCCTTCGGCAACCGCGCCGAGACCTACCAGGTCTGCACCGCGAACTGCCCCTGAATCTGCCCAAAGGCGCATCTCGATCTTGATGACGACATCGAAGCGGACGAGGCGTTAGGCTGCACGGGCCGGAGTCCGTCATGCCGTCGCTCGCCCTCGAAGTCAGTGTCGCCCCCCGGGTTCACCTCGCCCTTCATCAAGCCGGCGCGCCGTTCCTGCCACGCGCGGTGCTCCACAACCGCGGCGAGGACGACGCGCACGACGTCGTCGTCACCTTCCGCGCCGAGCCCGCGTTCGCCGAGCCGTTCTCGTTGACGCTCGGCCGTGTCCCCGCCGCCGGGTCGGCCGCCTTGGATGCGAAGCAGATGGCGCTGTCGGCGAGCTTCCTCGCGGGCGCTCGGGAGCGCGCGCGCGGCCACGTCACGATCGAGGTGACCGCCGGCGGCGTCGTAGCGGCGCGTGAGAGCCTGCCGGTCGATGTGCTCGCGCCGAACGAATGGCCCGGCGTCTCGGTCCTCCCTGAGCTGCTCGCCGCCTTCATCCGGCCCAACGCGCGTGCCATCGCCACGGTCCACGACGCGGCGGCGCGCGCCTTGCAGGTGTCTGGACAGGACGCCGCGATGGAGGGCTACCAACGACGTGACCCTCAACGGGCCGCGGCGATCGCGCAAGCCGTCTGGTCGGCCGTCGCCGGTCTCGGCATCCGCGACGTCGGCCTTCCCGCATCGTTCGCCCGCGACGGCCAGGTCATCCGTTCCCATGAGGACGTCGTACGCGACAAGTTGGGCAACGGCCTCGACCTGTCCGTGCTGCTGGCAGCGGCGTGGGAAGCGGCTGGCCTGCACGCATTCGTCGTCCTCGTCGACGGCCACGCGTTCCCTGGCGTGTGGCTCACGGATTTTCACCTGCACGAGCCCACCCTCGACGACCCGCTCCCGATTCGAAAGCGCGTCGAGCTCGGCGAAGCCCTCGTCGTCGACAGCGCGGCGGCTGCGCAAGGCGCGCCGTTCTCCGAGGCCGTGCGGGTCGCAGAAGCCGCCCTCCGCGCCACGGCCTCGTTCCTCCTCGCGGTCGACGTCGCCGCCGCCCGGTTCGCGCGCGTGCTTCCCCTGCCGTTGGAACTTGAA
Organism: Pseudomonadota bacterium; assembly: GCA_046051915.1. Taxonomy (GTDB): domain Bacteria; phylum Myxococcota_A; class UBA796; order UBA796; genus JBEIFN01. The sequence continues at coordinate 8,422 of JBJONI010000292.1, read as the reverse complement.
GCCGGCGGCATGCCCGGATCGGCCGGTCCGCTCCCCCCGGGCCCCGCCGGGACGACCGCGCACGCGCGGACGATCTCGCCGAGTTCTGGCCTGCCCGCCGACCGTTTTCGGCCGGCCGCGGTCCCCGAGGAAGCGGGTCCTCGGACGCGCCTCGACCGGTGGAAGGCCAAGCTCCTCGACCTCTCCCTGCGGAACCGACTGCTCAACCACCGCGACGGCGCCAAGGTCCTCGCGCTCCCGCACCTCGACCTCGGGGCGTTCGAGGACGCCCTCGCCGGCGGCGAGGTGTTCGAGATCCTGCCGAGCAGCCCACCTCGGGTCGACGACCCACGCGCCACCCCGCCCGATCCGCGCACGCTCGCTGCGTCCGACCTCGCGCAGCGCCGCATCCGCACGGCGAGCGCGCCCAAGGAGTTGGAGGAGCGGGCGCTGCAGCTGTTCCGCACCGCCAGGAGTGCGGAGGAGGAGAGCGGCGCCGTTCTGCTGTACGCCGGCCTCGGCGAGCTGCTGTGGTACGAATCTGAGGCCTCCACCCAAGTTCGTCGTGCGCCCCTCGTCCTCGTCCCCGTACGCCTCGAACGGGCACGCGCCGGCGCGGGTGCCGGGTGGCGGCTGCGACGCGCAGAGGACGAGACGCGGGTCAACGTCACGTTGCTGAAGAAGCTCGAGATCGACTTCGGGATGGCGGTGCAAGGTCTTGACGTGCTCGTCGAGGACGGGTCCGGGGTCGATGTCGCCAAGGTCCTGCACGACATGCGTCGCTTGGTGCGAGATCGCGCGCGGTGGGAGGTGGTGGACCACGCGACGGTGGCGCTGTTCTCGTTCCAGAAGTTCCTGATGTGGCTCGACCTCGAAGCGCGGACGGACGACCTGCTCGGCTCGCCCGTCGTCCGGCACCTGTTCGACGGCGGCGGGCATTCGTTCGGCCTCGCGGCGCCCGTCATCGCCGACCAAGAGGTGGAAACAGCCAAGCCTGTGGAGCGCCTCGTCACCGTCGTCGACGCCGACCCAACCCAGCTCGCCGCCATCCACGCCGCGACGGATGGTTCGAGCTTCGTGCTTCAGGGACCGCCCGGGACCGGAAAGTCTCAGACGATCACGAACCTCGTCGCGCAACTGCTCGCCGACAACAAGTCGGTGCTGTTCGTCTCCGAAAAACGCGCGGCGCTCGACGTCGTCCACCGACGCCTCAGCGCCGTGGGCCTCGGGCCGTTCACCCTCGAACTGCATGCCCAGCAGGCCAACAAATCGGAAGTGTTCCGCCAATTGCGCGAGGCGTTTGAGGTCGCGCCGTCCGAGGGCGACGCGCCATGGACCCAGCACGCGCAAGCCCTCGGCGCCGCGCGCGAAGCGCTCGGGGCGCACGTGGCGCGCCTCGCTGCGCCCTCGCCGTTCGGAGGAACGGTGCGAGACGCGATGGCGGCGCTGTTCGCGCTGGAGGGTGCCCCCGTCGTCGGTCTCCCCGAGATCGATGCCGCGTCGCTGACGGGGGCCGAGGTCACCGCGATCCGCGCAGCCGGGGCCCAGATCGTGCGCGCCGAGGACGAGACCGACGGGATCGTCGGCCACCCTTGGGCCGGCGTGCGCGCCCACCCCTGGACGCCCGACCTGCAGCGGCGCGCGGAGGACGCAGCGCGCGCACTTGAGGACGCAGCCACAAAGGTTCAGGACGCGCTCCACGGGCTGCGAGCCGATCTCAGCCTGCCGCCTGGCATGCCCGACGCCGCGGTGATCGAGGCGGCCAAACTCGCCGGAACGGCCCCAGGCGTCCCTCGCCACGTCCTCGGCCCCGCCTGGCGGACGGAGGCGCCCACGTGGCGAGCGCTGGCAGAGCGACTCCGGACATGGCGACGCGACCGGGCGGCGCTTCTGGAGGACTTTGAGGCCCCGATCCTCACGCTGCCGCTCCCGGACCTGATCGGGCGATTCCGTGCCTGGCAGGGCCGCTTCTTCCTCTTCGCGCTCTTCGCGCTGTGGGGAGCCCGTCGCACCGTGCGCGCCTTGCTCCGCGGCGGGTCCGCCACCGACGCCGCCCTGCTCGACGGCTTGCAACGGGCACGCGCTGTCCAAGAAGGCGAGGCGGTCCTGCGGGCCGACGCCGCCGGACCGCGTCTGGGCGCGTTGTGGCGTGGTCCCGATTCGGACGCGGACGCGATGGTCGCGGCCTTGGACCATACCGAGACATTGCGTCGCTTCTACCTGGAACACACCGACGGTGCCCCCGACCCCTCCGCCCTCGATGCCTTCCTGCAGCTCTGCACCGACGGTGCCGACCGCCTCACCCCCGACGCGCCGACCGGCGCCCGCCTTCGGACGCACCTCGCGGCGATCGCCGCCCTCGACACCGCACGCGACATCGCACGGGAGACCTTGCAACTGGACGAGGCGATGGCCTTCGGTCCGTCCCCCTCACCCGCACGCCTCGGCGCGGTGGCGCGCGGTTGGCTCGCAGCGACACCACGCCTGCGTGCCGTCTGCGGGCTGGCCGCGGGGATCGACCACGGCCGCTCGCTCGGGCTCGGGCCTGCGTTGGACGCCCTGCTCTCGGGCGCCCTCCCTGGTTCCGCCCTCCCGAGCGCGATCGAACGCGCGATCCGACGTGCTTGGTGGGAGGCCCGGCTCACGGCAGACCCCGCGCTCGCGACCTTCCGCGGCCGAGCCCATGAAGACCTCATCCGTCACTTTCAAGACCTCGACCGCCAAGCGCTCCACGTCGCCCGGCAGGCCGTGGTCGCACGACTGGCTGCCCGCGCCCCCAGCCTTCACGCGCCGGGCGACGAGATGGCCAAGCTGCGCAAGCAGCTCACGCTCCAGCGCGGACAATGGTCGGTTCGTCGTCTGTTCCGTGAAGCACCGGGCGTGCTGTCGCGACTCAAGCCGTGCGTGCTGATGAGTCCGTTGAGTGTGGCTCAGGTGCTTGCGGCCAACCATCGGTTCGACGTCGTCATCTTCGACGAGGCGAGCCAGATCCCGCCGTGGGACGCGGTCGGCGCGATCGGTCGCGGCACCCAGGTGATCGTCGTCGGCGACAGCAAACAAATGCCGCCCACCTCGTTCTTCGCGCGCGGCGACGAGTCGGAGGACGCCTCGTTCTTCGACGAAGAGGACGTGTCCGACACCGAGAGCATCCTCGACGAAGCGGTCGCCTCCGGGCTGCCACAGCTGCGCCTGCGCTGGCACTACCGCAGCAAGCACGAGTCGCTGATCGCGTTCAGCAACCACCACTACTACGAGAACAGCCTGCTCACGTTCCCCAGCGCCGCCCTACAAGGCTCCGGGGTCGGCGTCGGGTACGTCGCGGTTGACGGCTTCTACGACCGCGGCAAGGCCCGCCACAACGAGGCAGAGGCCGCGGCGATCGTGGCGAAGCTCGTCGAACTCCTCGACCTTCCCGACGACCAGCGCCCAAGCGTGGGCATCGTCACGTTCTCGATGCCGCAACAGACCTTGGTCCAAGACCTGGTCGACAAGCTCCTCGCCGAGCGTCCAGAGCTCGCTCGATGCTTCGGCGATGCGACCGAGGAGCCTGTGTTCATCAAGAACCTCGAGAACGTTCAGGGCGACGAACGCGACGTGATGCTGTTCTCGATCTGCTACGGGCCCGACGCCGCCGGCAAGGTCACGATGAACTTCGGCCCCCTCAACCGCAAGGGGGGAGAGCGCCGGCTCAACGTCGCCGTCACGCGCGCGCGCAAGCAGCTCCTCGTGTTCAGCACCCTGGACTGGTCGCAGATCCTCGACCACACGACCGCCGCCATCGGCGTGGCCCACCTGAAGAACTTCCTTCGGTACGCCAAGGAAGGACCAGCGACGTTGAACGCGCTGACCCACGCGCCAGGCCAACCCGACTTCGGGAGCCCCTTCGAGGCCGAGGTTTTCGAGGTGCTCACGGCCGCGGGCCACCAGGTCCACAGCCAAGTCGGTTGCTCGGGCTACCGCATCGATCTCGCGGTGGTCGACCCCGAGCGCCCGGGCGCGTACCTGATCGCGATCGAAGCGGATGGCGCCACCTACCACGGGACCCGCGTCGCCAGGGCGCGCGACCGCCTCCGGCAGGACGTGCTCGAATCCCTCGGTTGGCGGTTTCACCGGATCTGGTCCACCGATTGGTGGCACGACCGCCGAGGGGAGGCGGAGCGCCTCCTCGCGGCCGTCGAAGCCGCCAAGCACGCGCCTCGACGCACCGTGGGGGTCGCGCCACCCACGCCGCCAGCGCTCCGGACGCCGGCCCGCCCCGCACCCCACGCGCCCTCGTTCGCGGAGCAGCTCGCAAGCGGCCCTGTCCGCAAGGCGCCTCCCGCCGGTGCCACCCCTTGGGTCGCGCTCCCCGCCCGTCAGGCCGCAGGCGATCGTGCCGCGTTCGACGACCCCGGCGCCACACGTCGGATCGCGTCGACGTTCTGCAACCTCGCCGCCCAGCACGGGCCGATGCTCGATGAGACCGCCGACCGTGCCACCGCCAACGCGTTTGGCCTCAACCTCGGTGCACGGATCCGGTCACGCATCGCCGAGGCCGTCGCGAGCCTGCCCCACGCGCAGCGTCCGCGGCAAGTCGACGGCTTCACGTGGCCCGCGGGCCTCGATCCCGAGACGTGGACGGGGTTCCGAACCGCCGACGAAGGCAGCGGGCGCGACATCGCCGACGTACCCGTCCAGGAGGCCGCCAACGCGGCGGCTTCGGTCCTCGCCGAGGCCGTGCGATGCAGCCGCGACGTCCTGGTGCGAGAGACGGCCCTGCGGCTCGGCGTCAGCCCACGGGCCAAGGAGGCCAAAGATCGGATCGAAGGCGCGATCGATCGGCTGGTCGCGACGCGCAGGGCGACGATCGACGGCGATAAGCTTCAGGCACCGTGAGCCGCGAGCGAGAACCCCTCGGGGATCGCGTACGTGAATGTCCCGCTCGCGACGAGATCCTCCTCGACCCACAGGTCGACGCGGACGTCGGCGAGTCGACGACCCAGCTTGAGCGTGGTGGCGTGCGCACGGAGGAGCCCGGGCGCCGGCCGTCGGAGAAAGTGCAGGTGACATTGGCTCGTGACCGCGAGGGCCGCCGGGCCATAATGCGCCGCCACCCACAGGTACGCGGCGACGTCGGCGAGTGAAAACAACGTAGGTCCCGACAACGTTCCGCCGGGACGCAGGTGCTCTGGCCCGGTCCTTGAGGCCAGCCAGAGGCCTGCGTCATCGAGGCTCTGCATCTCAAACCCCGTCGCAACCGGCGTCGCGAACGCAGTTTGAAAGAACGCCCACACCCCATCCGCGTCCAGCTTGCGCATCCGCCCCTCACGTCGCCGCGATAACGCGCGCCCAACGGAGGACCGCATGCCGCCGCTCGCCCCACACACGTCCCTGCGCACCCACGACGTGACCAACCAGGTTCCCCCCCGGGGCGACTTCGACCGGTACGCCACCGACGCCACGCTGCAGCGCGCCTTGGCAGCCTTCGCGACGCCGACCGAGGACGTCGCGGCGTTCGGTCTCACGTGCGGGCAAGAGCGGCTCGCGCAGCTCGGACACGACGTCAACCGGCACGCGCCGGAGCTCGTCCTGTTCGACCGTTACGGCCACCGGCTCGACGAAGTCCGTTTCCACCCCGGCTACCATGAGCTGTTCGCGCTCGCGTGCGAAGCCGGCGTCCACAACGCCGCCTGGACCGGCCGAACGCACACGACCCATGCGGCGCTCGAGTACCTCTTTAGTCAGATCGAAGCCGGTATCTGCTGTCCCCTCACCATGACCTACGCCGCGGTTCCCGCGCTCCGTCACCAACCCGACGTGGCGGCACGCTTCGTCCCGGGCTTGCTCTCCTCGACCTACGACGGGCGGTTCTTGCCGCCGGGACAGAAGCGCGGTTTGACGTGCGGCATGGCGATGACCGAGAAGCAAGGTGGCAGCGACGTCCGTGCCAACACCACACGCGCGCAGCCGGTCGGTGAGGCGCAGGCCGGCGGCGTGTGGCAACTGACAGGCCACAAGTGGTTCTGCTCTGCGCCGATGTCCGACGTGTTCCTCGTGCTCGCCCAGACCGACGCCGGGCTCGGCTGTTTCGCCGTCCCGCGATGGCTGGAGGACGGCACGCGCAACCGCATCCACGTCCAGCGACTCAAGGACAAGCTCGGCAACAAGAGCAACGCGAGCTCCGAAATCGAGTTGGACGGCGCTTTGGGCTACCTCGTCGGCGAGCCCGGTCGCGGTGTCCGCACCATCCTCGAGATGGTCCACCACACGCGACTTGACTGTACGATCGCGGCCGCGAGCCTCGCCCGCGCGGCCCTCGTCGAGGCGGTCCACCACGCGCGACACCGCACCTCGTTCGGCACGACGTTGATCGACCACCCCCTGATGGCCCACGTACTCGCCGATCTCGCGCTGGAGACGAGCGCATGGACGTGGCTGAGCCTTCGCGTCGCTGCGGCGTTCGATCGGGGGGACGCCGAGGCGGCCTTCGCGAGGATCGCGGTCGCCGTCGCCAAGTATGTGACGAACAAGCGGTGCCCCACCCTCGTCGCCGAAGCGATGGAATGCCTTGGCGGCGCTGGCTACGTCGAGGAGGCGCCGCTCGCCCGCTTGTACCGAGAAGCCCCGCTCAACGGGATCTGGGAGGGGTCTGGCAACGTGATCTGCCTCGATGTGCTTCGCGCGATGCACAAGGAGCCCGAGAGCCTCCGCGCGCTGCTGTCAGAGCTGGCCGAGGCCACGGGGCAGCACCCCGCGTACGACGCCGCCCTCCTCTCCCTTCGAGACGCCTTGCGCGACCCGTCCCACCTCGAAGTGCGCGCCCGCGCGTTGGTCGAGAGGATGGGCTACCTCCTCGCCGCCTGCACGCTGCTGAGGTTCGCGCCCCGAGCCCACGCCGAGGCGTGGTGTCGGTCGCGCCTCGGCGGCGAGGGGGGCATCGCGCTGGGCACGCTGCCCGCCGACATCGACGCCCGCAGCATCGTCGACGACCTCGTCGGGGCCTGACCCACGGCACCCCCCGGTTCGGCGGCGGGGGGACGACCCTCCGAACCCGACCGGCCGTTTACCAGCGCGCGGCGGTGCCGCGGGTGTCGTAGTGCGTGAAGCTGGCGTAGCGACCGAGACCGCCTTGCTTCATGCGGCCCTCCCGAATCAAACGCTCGATGGTGTCGGCAACTTGGCGCGGGGTGAAGCCCGCGACCTTGATGTCGGCCGCGCGCCCCTGCATGTGCTCACTGTTGGTGGCACCACCCACCTCTCGATTGTGCGCGGGGCTTCGGTAGCCCGACATGATCGAGACGGCGGCGCCGCCAAGCTCCGCCTTGAGCACCTCCAACTGTGCGGCGAGCTCCCGCAGGTTGGCCTGAACCTCTTGCGGGGTCGGCGCGCCGTCGTGGCTGGCGAATTCCCCGACCGCAAAGTTCGCCGAGAGCTGTCCCGACTCCAGACCCTCCGCGGGCGCCGCCTGCGCCCCCCCCGACGCCGGCGTCGCCGCGGAGGCGCCGCCTGTGCCTTGGGTCCCCTGGCCGAGGTCGGCCGGCCGCGGACGGGGGCGCGGGACCGGTCCTGACCCGATCGGCCGCGCAGACCCGCCCTGGAGCGCCGCCGCCGTGCGCGCACCCACGAGGCCGTCATCGGCGAGGCCGTTCGCGTTCTGAAAGCCCCGGACCGCCTTGAGCGTGCCCAGACCGAACAACCCGTCGACCGTCAACGCAGCCCCGAGCTCGTTCAGCCGCGCCTGCAACGCCGCGACCTCAGGCCCCTGCATGTGCAGCTCGAGCGGCGGCACCCCGGTGATCGGACCCACGTTGGCGGGTGCAGCGGCCGCATCCGCGCTCAACGGACCCTCAGCGGGCGGCGCCGCGCTCGCGTCACCGGCCTCCAGCGACGCGTCGGGCGCGACCGTGACGCCTTCGGGAACCACCTGCGCGAGCGGTGCTGGGGTCGACAGCGCCGGGGCGGTGTCGCCGCCCATCGCCAAACCGCCCAAGCGCCGGCCGCCGCCTTGCCGCCGACGTCCTGCGCCGCCGCGTCGACCCGGACCCAACCCTGCGCGCTGCATACCACCGGCCATTGTGCCTCCTCGTAGGTCAGCGTGGACGCACGATGCCACGTCCACTCAACCGCCGCCACCCCCGCCGAACCAGACCCCGATCGCCGCCGCGCGAGCCGCCGCCGCATCTTGGTCGAACGCCGACGACGACCCGCCCGGCGCCGTGGGTCGCACCCCAGTCCCCCCGCGCACGCGCCGCACGCGCCGCGACAGGTCCTCGATGTCGTCGAGCAAGGCGCACCCCGGGCCGAAGGCACGACCACCCCAACCGTGCACGAACCGCGGCGCCGTGAGGGTGAGCGCGCGGCGCGCCCGCGTCACCGCCACGTACAGCAGGCGGCGCTCCTCTTCGAGGGCGTCGTCGTCCTCCAACGCCGATACGCTCGGAAACGCGCCGTCGGCGAGCTGGAG
>JBJONI010000291.1:0-4714 GCA_046051915.1 Pseudomonadota bacterium | reverse complement strand
TGGCTCGCGCCCTATGCGGGTTGGCTCAGGCTCGGCACCCGGGTCGCTTGGCTGTGGGAGGTCAGCGCCCCCGTGGTGTGCGTGTGGGCGGTCGGGGACGCGGCCGGCGTTCGTTCGAGCCGCCGATGGCTGCGCGCTTGGGCCGCCGTGGGCGTGGCGTTTCACCTCGGCGTGGCCGCGCTGCTCGACATCGGCGCGTTCTCGTGGGCGAGCTTGGCGCTTTACCCAGCGTTGTTTGCCGTCGCGCCGCGGGGCTCGGAGAGCCGGTCGGCCATCAAGAACGCCAGCTCCAGCGACTGAGCTGCGTTGAGGCGCGGGTCGCAATGGGTGTCGTAGCGCTCCGGCAGGTGGCGCTCCTCCACGCCCGACGCGCCGCCGGTGCATTCCGTCACGTTCTTGCCCGTCATCTCGACATGGACCCCGCCCACCGGCACCCCGTGGGACTCCAACACTTCGAAGAAGCCGAGGACCTCGCGCCAGATATCGGCGACGTCGCGTGTCTTGAACCCCGACGCCACGGCGCGCGTGTTGCCGTGCATCGGGTCGGAGCACCACACGGGCGTACGCCCCGCTCGCTGCATCGCGTCGACCAAGGGCGGCAGCCGGTCTGCGAGCGCATGCGCGCCCATGCGAGCGATGAGGGTGAGCCGGCCGGGCGCTCGGTGGGGATCGAGGACGTCGGCGAGGGCGAGCAGCTCGTCCGGGGTCATCGACGGGCCGCACTTGAGCCCGATGGGGTTGTGGACGCCGGCGAGGAACTGGACGTGGGCGCCGTCGAGCTGTCGGGTGCGGTCGCCGATCCACAGGAAGTGTGCGCTGCAGTCGTACCAGTCCCCGGTCGTGGAATCGACGCGGGACAGGGCCGCTTCGTAGGGGAGCAGCAGGGCCTCGTGGGCCGTGAAGAACTCGACCTCGCGAAGCTGCGGCACGCGTGCGCCATCGATCCCGCAGACCGCCATGAACCGCAGGGCTTCGTCGATGCGATCCGCGAGCGCGCCGTAGCGGTGGGCCGCGGGGCTGTCGGCGAGAAAATCGAGGGTCCACCGGTGAACACGCTGCAGATCGGCGTAACCGCCTCCCGCGAAGGCGCGGAGGAGGTTGAGGGTCGCGGCGGACTGGTGGTACGCGGCGACGAGGCGCTCGGGGTCGGGGATGCGCGCCGCCGCCTCGAAGCGCAGGTCGTTGACCGCATCGCCACGGTAGGTCGGCAGCGCCACCCCGTCGCGCGTCTCCTCGCCCTGGCTTCTTGGTTTGGCGAACTGGCCTGCCATGCGCCCTAGCTTGATCACCGGGCGCTTGGCGCCCCACGTCAGGACCACCGCCATCTGGAGCAGGATGCGGAAGGTGTCGCGGATCGTGTCGGCGTGGAACTCGGCGAACGACTCGGCGCAGTCGCCACCCGTCAGCAGGAACGCGTCGCCCCGTGCGACGTCCGCGAGACGGCCTTGCAGCGCGCGGGCTTCGCCAGCGAACACCAGCGGCGGACACCGTCGCAGGCGCGCCTCGACGTCGGCGAGTTGGTCGGCATCGGGCCAACTCGGCTGTTGGGTGGCGGGGTAGGCGCGCCAGCCGTCGGGGTGCCAGGCGGTCATCCGAACTCCGGGTGGGGAACTTAGCCGGTCCGCACCGCGGCGTCGCATGGTGACGGTGTCGCCATTCGCATAGACGAGCGCGACGGAGGCCGGATGGAGCTCTCAGACTTCGGCGGACGCGAGGCGTCTGCGCTGGTGGCACCGGGTCTGGAAGACCTCTTGCTCGCGGAGCTCGGCCGGCTGGGCATCGAGGCGCGCAAGGAGCCTGGCGGTGCGCTCTTTCGTGCGGATTGGGCGCGGATCCACGCCGTCCACGACCGCACGAGGCTCGCCAACCGCGTCGTGCTGCGCCTTGGGCGTGTCGGCGCGGGGAGCCTCGAGGAGCTGTACCAAGGGGTCCGGTTGCTGCCATGGAAGCCGTTCGTCCACCCTCGGCAGGTGGTCGAGGTCGAGGTGACGACCCTTCGGGCCAAGCTGCGGCGCAAGGAGGCGGTGTCGGACAAGGTCGGGCTGGCGATCGTCGATGCCCTGCGAGGTCCGCGGCTCGAAGGACCGAGGCCGCCGAAGACCCCGCTGATCGTACGGGTTCACGTGGAAGACAGCCGCGCCACCGTCTCGATCGACCTCAGCGGCGACCCGCTGCACCGTCGTGGTTGGCGTCCGATGACGGCCAAGGCGCCGATGCGCGAGGCGCTCGCGGCCGCCGTCCTCGACGCGGCGGGCTGGTCGCCAGGCGTGCCGCTTGTGGATCCGATGTGCGGGGCTGGGACGTTCCCGATCGAAGCGGCTCGGTACGCGGCCGGGATGCCCCCGCGCCTGCCGCGCGCGTACGCGGCCGACACGATGCCCGGCACGCCGAAGGCTCGGACGACGCCGGTGTCCGCCCCGGCGGTGCCCACGCTGATCTCCGCGTCGGATCGGGACGTCGGGGCGATCCGGGCGACGACCGAGAACGGCAAGCGCGCCGGCGTCGACGCGCGGATCCGGGTGCGTCAGGTCGCGTTCGAGGAGCTCGAACCGCCAGCGAGCGCGGGCCTGTTGGTGTGCAATCCTCCCTGGGGGCATCGGATCGGCGGGGACCGCACGCCGTGGAAGCGCTGGGCGGACCGGCTGGGCGACGCGTGGGGTGGCTGGCGGATCGCGTTCGTCGTCCCTGCAGACCTGTCGGCGGCACGGCTCGGGTGGGAAGGCGAGACGCGCCTGCGCTTCGAAAGTGGCGGGGTACCCCTCCGCCTTGAAGTGGGCGAGATCCCGGCGTAGACCGCGACAACGCGCGCGTCTCTGGCACGGCGTGTCGGGGAGGTGGCCAAGACGGGTTGCGGGCGGTGCATCCCCTGTTGTACCCTTCGGAACGTAGAGGTCCGTCGACGGGCCACAAGGATGTCCCATGTCTCGTTCTGCGGTGGTTCGTCGGTCTGCGCTCGGTGTCGTCGTGACAACGGCGCTCGCGTCCTCGGCGCCTGCGTGGGCACAAGCGGCGTTCTCGTCGGAGCCGGCCGACGTCCTGTTCGCAGGTGCGAGCAGCGTGCTCGACCAAAACCTCGTCGTCCCGATCGGCGTGAACATCGGCTTCATCGTGGACTACATCGGCGTCGACCTCCGGGTGACCGCATCGAGCGACCTCGCGGTCCGCATGGAAGGCGAGAGCGAGATGACGTGGCCGGACCCGACGGGCGAAGGAACGGTCCGCCAGTACATCGAGCCGTTGCCGGGGGGCTCCGAGATCGCGATGACCAGCCGGGTCGGCTTCGTCGTGGCGTTCGTGATCGACGTCTTCGGCTCGCGCTACTCGTTCAACCTGCTGAGCCAGGACATCACGTTCTCGCCCAACGTCGACGGATTCGCCCCGTTCCTGCTCCCCGGCCAAGACCCTTCGCGCATCCGGGTCGACGCCGATCCGACCGGCGGCCAGTTCCGTATCCCGTTCAACTTCGACATCTTCGACATCGGGATCTTGGGTGTTGGCCTCGGCGTGGTGTTCACCGGTACGCCGATCACGTACTCGATCGTCAACGGCGTCGGTCTCGACCTGTTGACCAGCGAGGGCGATCGCTACCGCGTCACCGATCCTCTGTTGCCGACCTCGCTCGACCTGTACGAGAACAACGGTCGGGTGGATCTCGCGATGGAGTACGTCGTCGATACGAACACCGCGATCGGCTACCGGTTTACCGGCGAGGGTGGCGTCGACATCAGCATCCTCGGCCAGAACATCCCGATCTACATCACGTTCCTCGACCAAACGCTGAACCTGTTCACGGGTTCGGAGCGGGCCACCTACGAATCGGGGGCGTTCAGCCACCCGATCCCGAAGGCGGAGTTCCCGGTCCCTTCGATCGACTTTGGGACCCTCGAGGTCGGAGACGTCGCGACGTTCACCGTCCCGGTGCGCAACGACGGGGAACTCGACCTTCAGGCCGTCACGCGCGTCGACGTGGACGCGGGTCCGTTCTCGGTGCAGCCACCGGATCTGTTCGCCATCGCGGGTGCACAGGACGCAGCGATTGTGACGTTCGAACCCACCGAGGTCGGCGACTTCACCGCCAAGCTCCAGTTCGTCACCAGCGACCCGCTCACGCTCGTCCATGAAATCCCGATCCGAGGCAAGGCGGTTCGCCCCGCGGTGGAGCCGCCGGCCGGCGGCGGGGGCGGCGGGAACACGGACGACGGCGGCATCGATGGTGGCGTGACCACGCTGTACAGCGGCTGTGGTTGCGACGCCGCGCGCGGTTGGACGGCCGCTTGGGCGCCCGGCTTGCTCGCGTTGGCGGTCGCACGTCGGCGTCGGACGTCGTCGATCGGAGCCTAAGTCGGGCGGCTCGGGACCTGAACGAGCAGGAACTTGACGCGCTGGCGGTCGCCGTCGGCGAGCCCGAACCACGCCTCCGCTTGGGCCTCGGCGATGTCGCGTGCATCGAAACTCGGCGGGAGCTTTGCCCATAGGCGCCTCGCGCCCCGCAGGGCGAGCAGCGCGCCGACGAGCGGGACGTCCCCGAGCCGCGTGTGGCGGCGATCCCAAGCGGTCGACCACGGCGGGTCGCAGAACACGAGGTCCGCGTCGGTGTCGCGCACGACGTCGAGGGCGTCACCGTGAACGAACCGGATGCGGTCAGCGACCCCGTAGATGCGTGCGTTGTGACGGGCATCGGCGAGCCGGGTGGCGTCGCGCTCTACGGCGACGA
>JBJONI010000290.1:0-27668 GCA_046051915.1 Pseudomonadota bacterium | reverse complement strand
GAGCAGGCCCCGCCGCGTTGGCGGAGACGGACGCAGCTCGGAAGCCCTCGATGGCGCAGTTCAGCGCGCGCGGATCGAAGTCAGGCGCCGCTTCGTCGACGGGTGCACACAGGCGCTCGGTGTCCACGTCGGCCTCGGGCGACGCGAGGACGCGCTGAAAGGGCCGAGCGGACATGTCCACCGGCCCGCCGTCGGCGTCCTCTGCCGCGTCGCCGGCACGGCAAGCCCCGACCAGACCCCCAACGATCCACCATCGCGTCATGCGGCACCCCGAAGACTTCCCTCTACCCAGCTGACAGGAGGGTTCCCCCGCCGGACCACGTCGATGTCACCCAACGTTCGCCGAGGTTCGCGGCCGTCACCACGACAGCGCCCGCGAGCACACCGGCGGGCGTTCGACCTCGAAACAGAAAGGCCCGCCGGAGAACCGGCGGGCCTTAGAGATCGGGGTAGCAGGATTTGAACCTGCGGCCCCCTGCTCCCGAAGCAGGTGCGCTACCAGGCTGCGCTATACCCCGATGGGCAGGCCTTTATCGGACCTGCGCGACGGCGTCAAGCGCGCCGGATCCAACGGCCACGACGCAACCCGAGGACCATCGCAGCGACCGCGAGCAGGCCCCGCCCACCCCCACCCGTCCCATCACAGGACAAAGCGCGTGGCGCACCCGCCGAGGCTTCCTGACCGCACGCGGCTGCGATCGCGGCGTCGAGGTCCGCACACGCCCCCACATCGCCCAGCGAAGCGTGACACGCCTCGGCCCAGGAGGGCGCATCGAGGCAGACGTCCTCGCACGCGGCGCCAGCGTACGCGCCGTCGTCGAAGCCGGCGTCGTCCTCGCCGCTGTCGTCCCCGCCGCTGTCGTCGCCAGCCTCGGACTCATCCCCCGAGTCCTCGGCGCCGGTATCGGCGCTGTCGGCCGTGTCGTCGACGCCGCTCACCTCGACCGGCTCGGCCTCGCCCGATCCTCGGCCCTGGCTCTGCTCCGCAACCTCACCGCCGCCGTCGTCGCCGGGTTCGACCGCCCCTCCGTTGTCGTCACCGGGCTCGGCCCCACTGGCGTCGTCGTCCCCCGCAGCGGCACCGCCGCACGCCGACAGGAGCACCTCGAGCTGGTCGCACACAGCGGCATCACCACCGGCCAACACGCAGGCATCGGACGCGCTGTCCTCGCCCGAAGGGGCCTCCGCCGCCTCGCGCGCGAGGGCAGCCCCCGCAAGGACGAACGAAAGAACCAAAGAGCCAACCATCCGCTTTGTCATTGCTGCTTCCTCGGGACGCCCGACCACCGGACAGCCTCAGGGTAGCGGCGACGCCTGCCGATCCAACAGACGCAGGCGTGCTTGACAAACGGCAGACAACCGTCGGGTCAGGCGCCGGCGATCGCCGCGATGGCGGCCCCGCGATCCTTCGCCCCAAACACCGCGGATCCCGCGACGAGGACGTCGGCACCGGCGCCCGTGAAGCGATGGGCGTTGTCAGGCTTGACGCCCCCGTCGACCTGAAGGTGCGCCGCCAAGCCTCGGGCCTCAAGCCGACCGCGGATGCGTTCGACCTTGCGGAGCACGCTTTCGACGAGACTCTGCCCACCGAATCCCGGGTTGACCGTCATCGCGAGGATCAGGTCGCAATCGTCGTAGACATACTCGAGGACGTCCTCGGGTGTGTGCGGATTGAGCGCGACGCCGGCCTTGGCCCCGAGCGCGCGAATCGCGCTCAGGGTGCGTTGCAGGTGGGTACAGGCCTCGGCGTGCACGGTGAGGACCTCTGCACCCGCGGCGACGAAGTCGGCGAGGTACCGATCCGGTTCGACGATCATCAGGTGGACGTCGACGAGCGCCGTCGCAGCACCGTCCTTGGCGGCCCGGGCCGCGGCCGCGACGACGGGCGGACCGATCGTGAGGTTGGGCACGAACCGCCCGTCCATCACGTCCACGTGGACCCAAGGGGCACCGTGGTCGACGACGTCCCGGATCTCTGCGTGCAGCCGTCCAAAATCCGCGGACAAAATCGAAGGGGCAACGAGCGTCATGTCAGCCTCTCTCCAACGGTCAGGCGCGCACCGCGCGCGTAGTCTTGGCCGAGCACCGGTTTGCGGCCCGGCGCCTGCACCCGCACCAGCTCCAAGGCCCCACGCGCCGTAGCGACGGTGAGGGGGTCCACCGCGAGCACGTGCCCCGGCGTGCCCGTCAAGGAGACCGCCCGCACCTCTAGCAGCTTGAGTGGCCCGGCGTCCGTCGCGGCAAAACCACCCGGCCAAGGCGTCATCGCGCGCACCCGTCGGGCGAGGACGGCGGCGTCCTCCCCCCAGTCGATCGCGCCGTCCGCCTTCTCGATCTTGGGCGCCCAGCAAACGCCAACCTCCGACTGCGGCGTCGGAATGGCGTCCGGCAGCCGCGACAAGGTCCGGACCGCGACCTGGGCCGAGAGCGCCATCAAGCGGTCGTGGAGTTGACCGGACGTCTCCGAGGCGCCGATCGGCGTGGTCAGGGCGTCGTAGACCGCACCGGTGTCGAGCCCCTCCTCCATCCGTTGCGTGCACACCCCCGTCTCGGGGTCGCCGGCCAAGATCGCAGCTTGGATCGGTGCTGCGCCACGCCAACGCGGCAGCAGGCTCGCATGGACGTTGACGCATCCGAACCGCGGCGCGTCGAGGAGGCGTCGCGTCAAGATGCGACCGTAGGCGAGGACGACCGCGACATCGACCGCAAGGCCCTCCACCCACTCCGGAAACGCGCCGGACCGAATCGCGACGGGCTGCATCAGCGGCAGCCCCATGCGCCGTGCAGCCTCCGCCACGGGCGGTGGGGTGAGCTGCTGCCCGCGTCCCGCCGGCTTGTCGGGTTGGGCGACCACCCCGACGACGTCATGACCCGCCGCGACGAGGGCCTCGAGCGTCGGCACCGCGAACGCGGGCGTGCCGTAGAACAGGACGCGCACACGACCTCCGAGGCACCGCCTGTCGCACGGCGTGCCGCATTTTACAAGCGCGGGCGCCTCGACGCTCAACGCCCCGGAGGGCCCCCGCGCATCGCACCAAAGATGCGCTCGTCGAGCGCGCCAGCGCGCGTCTCGCCCAGCAGGCCGACGAGGACAGCCTCACTGCGCTCCCGCGCGGCGTCCATCTGTCGACGCGCGTCCATCCAGGAGATGGCGCCGCTGCGGACCTCCTCGCGCATCACACGGAACGCGTCCATGCGACGAAGAAACTCGGCCTCGACGTGCTGGCGGGTCGCCTCGTCGAGGCTTTCCTCCTCGAAGAACGCGGAGAGCTCATCGAGGACGCCGGCGCGGAACCGCTCGCTGCGCTCCTCCTCCCGGCGCGCCTCCTCTTGCTCGACCACGGCCGCAATGCCGGCTTGAACCGTCGGATCGTCCAGGTCCAGCGCAGCCGTCGAAGCCCCCGGCACGTCGTCGGCCCCCGCGGCACCTTGCGGGCCGTCCTGCCCCGGCGGCCACAACCCACGCGCACCCGAGCCGGCGGCTGCGGTGGCGACATCCGAACGACGCAGCGCCGCCGTCCCCTCGCCGGCGTCGCCCGTCGACCTTCCCTCCGCGCGCAGACCCGCGATCTGCCAGGCGTTGACCACCCCGAGTGCCACGGAGAGCGCCGCCGTGATCAGCGCGAGCCGCGCGGTGCGTGGTTCCTGCATGCTTCTCCCCTGCGGCATCGTGCCGCACCATGGCCTTGGCAGCGCTCCGTTACATCCCGTTCCTTCGAACGAGGCCTCGATGTACCGCGCCTTGGTCCTTGCCACCATCCTGCTCCAGGCGTGTCAGGCCCCGTTGACCGGGGAGGCGACGTCCGACGACGGCGTGTTCTTCGTGGCGTTGAACGACGATGGTTTGCCGATTCGCAGCGGCAAACCCCTCCTGACGCTGACGCTGCTCCGGGACGGGTCGCCATGGGTGGGGGCCGACCTCGGGCTGTCCGCCGTGATGCCGGCCCACGACCACCGCACCGCGGTCCCCTGCCGGCTGGCGGAGGTCGCCGATGGCGTCTGGCAAGCCGAGATCGGGCTCGACATGTCGGGGATGTGGACGCTCCATGTCCTAGCGGCAGACGAGATCGAGGCCGACGCCGCGCACCTTCGCGTCGACGTCTTCTGATGCGTCTCAACACCCTGATCGCGGTCGCTGGGGGCTTGCTCTTCGCCCGCGCCGCCTTCGCGGGTTGTTGTGGCGGCGCCTCGCCGGTCCCCACCTGGCTGGACCGGAGTGAGCGCATCCTCGTCGGCGCCGACCTCCGTGGACGGGTCGAGGTGTCTCGCTGGGATGCAGCAGGACGCGTTCGCGCCGCTTCGGGGGCCAGCGACACGCTGACACCTCGCTTCGCGGTCGCATGGAGGCCGTCACGCGCCCTTCAGCTCTCGGCGTCTCTCCCCGCAGTCGTTCGACACGCACGGACATCGGAGGCCTCGGCGTGGGGTGCTGCGCTCGGGGACCTAGAGCTGAACCTCGCGGCCGATCCCTTCACGCCGCCCGGCAACCACCTGCCGTTCCTCTCCCTGCGCGCGAGGCTACCCACCGGCCGAACGGCGGTCGAGGCGACGGCGCCGATGGCGGCCGACACCAGCGGAGAACCCGGTACCACCCTGCGCGCAGGGGGTGGCGTGCAAGGCGGCGACGACCTCTTGATCCGGGTGGAGGCCGAGGGCGGCGCTCGCCTCGCCCCAGGCCGCACCGGGGCGGTGCTCGGACTGGGCGTCGCGATCGGCGCGCCCGTTGGCCACGCCCGATGCTCGGCGACGCTCCGCGCGGACGTCCTGTGGCCGCAGGTCGGCACGCCGGTCGTCACAGCCGCCACACGTGCAGGCTTCCTCGCGATCCTCCCCGTTCGGCGAGGCCGGGGCTGGATCTCCGCCGACGTCGACCTGCCGATTCCGGGATGGGGGATCGAGGCGCCCATCGGCGTCGGTTTCGGCGGGGGCATCGCGTTCGTCGGGGTGAGGCGATGACCCCCCGCCCGACCGCCGCCACGCTCGACGCCATCCTCGCGCTGCGTTGGCGCGCGCTGTGGGTGCAGCTCGCCGTCGCCGTCACCGTCGTCGCGGTCGACGCCGTCGACGACCTGATGCCCGCGCTCGCGGTGCTCGCGGTCTCTGCCGCGACCAACGCCGCCCTGACGTTCGCCGCGCGACGAGGCATCGGGGTGACCGCCAGCGCCGTCCCGGCCGCGATCGCGCTCGACGTCGTGTTGCTGACCGTCCTGCTCGGGCTCACCGGCGGGCCGATGAACCCGTTCTCGTTCCTGTTCGTCATCCATGTGGCCACCGCGACGGTGACCTTGCCCACGCGCCACGCGTGGGCGATCGCGGGCCTCACGGTGGTCGCCTACCGGGTGCTGTTCCTCCCCGCGCTCGTCGGTGACCCGCACGCGCTGCACACGCCGGGCATGATGGCGTTGCACCTCGAAGGCATGTGGCTCGCCTTCGCGATGACCGCGGGGTTCGTGGTCCACGACGTGACCCGTCTCCGTGCCGCCCTCGCAGCGGAGGAACGCGAACGGCTTGCGCTCGCCGAACGTGCGCGCCGGCTCCAAGCCCTCGCGACGCTCGCCGGCGGTGCCGCCCACGAGCTCTCCACCCCCCTCGCGACGATCGCCCTCGTCGCTTCCGAGTTGTCCGAAGCGGCGCAGACGGCCGACATCGCTGCCGTCCGAGCCGACGCGCGCCTCGTCCTCGACGAGGTGGAACGCTGCCGTAGCGTCCTCGAGAACCTCTCCGCCGACGCCGGAGCGCCCCACGGGGAAGCCCCCGCCCTTCGCACCATCCGCGAGCTCGTCACCGAGGTGCTCACCGGCGTCTCCCAGCCCGTCGAGGTGGCACACGACGACCCCGAGGCGGTCGGCCGCTGGCCTGCCCGAACCCTGAGCAGCGCGCTCCGCGGGTTGGTGGTGAACGCCCACAAAGCCGGCGGCCCTGTCCGCCTGGCGACGTGGCACGACGAAGCGACCGGCACCGTGACACTCCACCTCGACGACCATGGCCCCGGCCTGACCCCCGAGTTGGCAGCCCGCATCGGCGAGCCGTTCTTCACCACCCGCCCCGAAGGCCAGGGCATGGGGCTGGGCGTCTACCTCGCCGTGACCGTCGTGGAGCAAATCGGCGGGCGGCTCTCGTTCTCGCGGGCGCCGTCGGGTGGCTGCCGGGTACGCGTCGTGCTTCCCCTCGCCACCTGCCCAGGAAGGTCGACATGACGGACCGCATCTCCGTCCTCGTTGTGGATGACGATGAGCGGTTCCGCGAACGCCTCGCGGCCGCCCTCACCCGCCGGGGCTACGACGTCCGGACCGCGGACGGGCCGGTCGCCGCCCAAGCGCTCGCCGCGGCCGAACCCCCCGAGGCCGCCGTCGTCGACCTCCGAATGCCAGAAGGCAGCGGGTTGACCTTGATCGACGACTTGCTCGCGCTCGACCCGCACACCCGCGTCGTCGTCCTCACCGGCTACGGCAGCGTGCCGACCGCCATCGAGGCGATCCGCCGCGGGGCCGTGCACTACCTGCAGAAACCGGTCGACGCGAAGGTCCTCGAAGCGGCGCTCCGCGGCGCGGAGGTGTCGGTTCCTGTCGAGGTCGAGGACACGCCGACGCTGGCGCGTCAGGAATGGGAGTACATTCAACGCGTGCTGACGGCGTGCGACGACAACATCTCCGAAGCGGCCCGCCGGCTGGGCATCCACCGACGCAGCCTGCAACGCAAGCTACAGAAGACGCCACCGCGGCGCTGAGGTCACGCCGCACACAGTTCGCGCCTACGGGTGCGGTACGGGAGCCCCCATGCGCCTCGCCCTGCTTCTGCCCCTCGCCGCCTGCGCCCCCGCCGTCGACCCCGGTGGCCCGTTCGCGCTCGGCTTCGACATCACAGCCCATGGCAACCCGCTCGCCTGTGGCGAGCCGCTCACGGGCATCGGCCTCTCCGGTGTGGACGTCCGGCCGAGAGATGCCCGATTCTTCCTCCACGATCTTACGTTCCTCGACGATGAGGGCGCCGCGATCGCCACGACGATCGACGACGATGGCGTGTGGCAAGACGGCGACGTCGCGCTGATCGACGGCGCGAACACCGTCGGCGCCTGCGACGGCAGCGAAGGCACGCGCGACGTGGTGACCGGCCGTCGCGATGCCGGCACGGTCGCCGCCGTGCGGTTCACCGTGGGTGTCCCCCCCGAGCGCAACCACCTCGACGCCGCGACCGCGCCCGCGCCTTTGAACACGCCGGGCATGTTCTGGTCCTGGGCGGGGGGATTCAAGTACGTCCGCGTCGAGGGCTCGACGGCCGACAAGCCCGATCTCACCGTCCACCTCGGCGCGTCCGTGTGTGAGGGTGGGGTCGTCGAAGGCTATGCCTGCGCCAACGACCACTTGGCGACGATCACGGTGCCGGGCCTGACCGATCCAAACCTCGACCGCGTCGCGTTCGACATTGGGGCCCTGCTCGCCGGTCTCGATCTGGGCGCCGCCCGTGCCGATGGCGACTCGGTGGACGGGTGCATGTCGTTCTCGGGCGACCCCGAGTGCCCACCGATCTACGGCGCGCTGGGGATCGGGTTCCTCGACGAGCCAGCGGTCGACCTGCCGCTCGCGTTCTCGCTCTCGCCGGCGACCCTCTGATGCGCCATGTCCTCCTGTTGGCTGTCCTCACGGGGGCCTGTGAGGGGCAAGACGAGCTCCCCTTCACGCTGCCTGCTGCGCTGCCTGTGCCGAACATCCCAGAGGGCAGTTGGCCGACGCCCGAGAAGGTCGCGCTCGGGCGCCACCTATTCTACGAGCCGTCCCTCAGCCTCAACGGCACGATGGCCTGCGCAAGTTGCCACGTCCAAGAGCTCGCGTTCACCGACGCGAGAACGACGCCGACGGGTGCTACGGGGGACGTCGTTCCGCGCAACAGCATGAGCCTCGCGAACGCCGCTTGGTGGTCAACGTACACGTGGATGAACCCCGTGCTGACCACGCTGGAAGACCAGGCCCTCGTCCCCCTGACCGCCGACGCGCCGCTTGAGCTTGGGATCCACCATGTCCACGACGAGGTGTTCGCGACGTTCCGCGCCGACCCCGTGTGGGCCGAGCGCTGGGAGGCTGCGTTTCCCAAGGACAAGGACCCGTACGACCTCGCGCACCTCGTGGTCGCGATCAGCAGCTTCGAGCGCAGCTTGATCTCGGCCGACAGCGCCTGGGACCGGTACGCCTACGGCGGCGACCCCAACGCGATCACCGACCAGCAAAAAGATGGGGCCAACCTATTCTTCAGTGAACGCACGGAGTGCTACCACTGCCACAGCGGCCCGTTGTTCAGCACCGCGTTCGCTTCGGCCGACCAACCGCACAGCGAGCCTTCGTTCCTCAACACGGGCCTGTACAACCTGCAGGGGGATGCCGGACCCGGCGCCTACCCCGCCGCGAGTCCGGGATTGGTGGAATTCACCGGGGATCCGGCGGACCAAGGCCGCTTCCGCGCGCCCACGCTGCGCAACGTCGAAGTCACCGGTCCCTACTTCCATGACGGAAGCGCTGAGACGCTCGATGAGGTCCTCGCGCACTACCGCGCCGGCGGCCGTACGATCGCCGAGGGGCCGAACGCCGGAAATGGGTCCGAGAACCCGTACAAGAATCCGCTGATTCATCCTTTGGACCTGACCGACGACGAGGTGGCGGCGCTCAAGGCGTTCCTGTTGGCGCTGACCGATACGACGTTCCTCACGAACCCCGACTTCGCCGATCCGACGCCGGAGACGCCGACCCCCGGGGTGCCGGCCCCCTGAGTTGGCGAGACCTCGCGTCAACGCGCTACGCGGTCCGCGCGAGGTTGGCATGCGAGCGATCCTGTACGTCCTGTGGCCGGTGTGGGCGCTCTCCTGTGCCACACCGCCCGTCTACGAGGCCGACATCACGTGGACGTCGCGGGGCGTCCCCCACATTCGCGCCAAGGACGCTGGGAGCGTCGCCTTTGGACTCGGCTACGCGTTCGCGCGCGACCACGCCTGCCTGCTGATCGAGCAGGTCCACCGGGTTCGCGGCGAACGCGCCGCTTGGTTCGGTGCGGGGCCCGACGGGCGCTGGGTCGACCAAGACGCGGGCTGGCGAGCGCTCGGTGCCGCGACGCTCGCCGACGAAGCATGGCCGCTCGTCTCCGACGCGACGCGTACCGCGATCGACGGCTACGTCTCAGGGTTCGACGCCTACCTGACCGACCAGGGCGCGCCGGCACCCTGCAAGGAAGCCGCCTGGGTGCGGCCCCTCACCCGAACCGACATCCTTACGTGGGCGATCGCGCTCACGCTCGATGGGTCCGGCGCGTTGTTCGTCGAGGACATCGGCCGGGCCACGCCCCCCACCGCCGCGACCGGGACCCGACGCCCGCCGGGGGTCGAGCGCTTGGAACAACTCCGTCGTCAGCTTCGCGAGGCCCACAAGGGGAGCAACGGGTGGGCCCTCGGAGGTGAACGCGTCGAAGGGGACGTCGGCGCCCTCTGGTCGAACACCCACTTCCCGTCCTTCGGCGAGAAGCAGTGGTACGAGATGCACCTGACGGTTCCCGGCGAACTCGACGTGTATGGCGCCGCGCTGATGGGCGTACCCCTGGTCAACCTCGGGTTCAATGCCCACCTCGCTTGGACGCACACCGTCTCGTACGCACCACGCTTCGTCGCGTACGGTCTGACGCTCGATGCGGCCGACCCCACCCGGTACCTCACGCCCGAGGGCACCTACGAGGCGATGACGCCGACGGTCCACACGATCGACGTGCTGGGCGAAGACGGAGCCCGCAGCCCGGTTCAGCGCACGACCTGGCGGTCGCGTTTCGGCCCCGTCCTCGACGCGCCGGTCGTGGGCTGGACCCCCCAGCTCGCGATCACCTTCCGCGACGCCAACGCCCGCGACCTCACGATCTTCGACGCCTGGGACGGGCTCGACCACGCGACCTCGCTCGACGAGGCCGAGGCTGCGTTGCGCGACACCCAAGGGATTCCTTGGGTCTACACCCTCGCGGCCGCCGCGGACGGCGAGGTGTTGTTCGCCGACGGCAGCCGCGTGCCGGACCTCTCGGACGCCGCGATCGCAGACTGGGAAGCGCTGAAATCGAGCAGCTCCTTCCTTGGCTTCCTCTCGGCCCAGTTCGCCGACGCCGGGGCGATCCTCCTCGACGGGAGCGACCCGGACGGGGTCTGGCAAACCGACGCCCGCGCTGTCGAACCCGGGCTGATCGCGTGGGACCGCGCCCCGCGGCTCCGGACGCGAGATTACGCCGCCAACGCCAACGACTCCCACGGCCTCGCCAACGTGGCCACCCCTCTCGTTGGGTTTCCCTCGCTGTACGGTGCCGAACCCGGCGTCGTGTCCGCGCGCACGAAGATGAACCACCGCCTGATCACCGAGCCGGCGTCTGCCTCTGCCGCCTCAGGCATCGACGGCCGCTTCTCGCTCTCGGAGATCGAGGCCGCAGGCCTGTCCATGCGCTCGTGGCACGCGGAACAGCTCCGCGCGGCGGTGGTCGCCCGATGCCTCGGCGTGCAGACGGTGCTCGACGGCACCCTCGAACGGCCGATCGGTCCCGCCTGTGACGTGCTCGCCGGGTGGGACGGCACGTTCCGCGCCGAGGCCCAGGGGGCGGTGCTGTGGCGTGCGCTGCTCGCGCACGGCGGTTGGGATCGCGACGCGCTCGTCCTCGACGGCGACGGGCTGTACGCGACGCCCTACGACCCGAACAACCCGATCGACACGCCCGCAGGCCTCGTGCCCGCCCCTGCAACGGGCCCCGATCCGGTGCTGCTCGGCCTCGCCCGCGCGGCCGCCTGGCTCTCGCCCTGGCTCGACCCGTCGCGCCCCGCCAACGAGTGGCCGACGCTCGGCGACCTGCAGCGCATCCATCTCGAGGACGGCA
Organism: Pseudomonadota bacterium; assembly: GCA_046051915.1. GTDB lineage: Bacteria > Myxococcota_A > UBA796 > UBA796 > JBEIFN01. The sequence goes on along the minus strand of JBJONI010000290.1, from coordinate 16,790 downwards.
CGGACTGGCCGGTCCCCGGAGGCCAGTACGGTGAAGGCACCATCGGGATCGCGGAATGGTGGCCCGAGGCCAGCCAGTCCCTGCTGGTCCCCAACGACCGACCGCCGATCGACGACCCCGTGACGTCCGCAGGTGCCGACGGTTGGTGGATGAACGACGGCAACTCGTTCCTGCTCGCCGTGACCTGGGTCGACGGGCAACCCGTCGCGCGCGCGCGGCTCGTCTATGGGCAATCCGACGACCCGACGTCCCCGCACGTCTCCGACCAAGCCGCGGACTACGCCACGGGCGGGCTGTTCCCCGTCGCGTTCACGCCGGAAGCGATCGAGGCCGACGCGGTGGCGACCGAGCACGTTCGTGGCCGTTCCGTCGGCGCGCCCGCGACCCGTTAGGCGGCGCCCCCGCGGGCACGTGGCGCGTCAGGGTGGTGCGCGAGCGCGAGTTGGCCGCATGCGCCCGCGGCGTCACGCCCTCGCGGCCACCGCACCGTCGCCATCACACCCGCGGCCACCATCCGGCGCTGAAGATCCTGAACCTCGTCGCGGTTGGGGCTGCGGAACGACGCCCCCGGAAACGGGTTGAACGGGATCAAGTTCACACACGCGCGAAGCCCCTCGACGAGGCGAGCCACGCCGGCCACCTCGTCGTCGCCGTCGTTGACGCCCGGCAGCACGACATACTCCACCATCAGCGCGCGCTTGCCGGGCAGAGGCCACGCCGCGAGGGCCTCGCGCAGCGCCGCCACGGTCGTCGTCCTCGCCGTCGGAACGATGCGCCGACGCGTCGCATCGGTCCCGGCATGCAGGCTCAAAGCGAGCTGCACGCGCCCGCCGAACGCTTGCGAGAACGCCTCGATGCGGTCGATCAGGCCGACGGTGCTGACCGTGACCTTCTCCGCGGCAAACCCGTGGCCATGGCCGTCGAGCAGGACCGCGAGCGCATCGCGCGTACCGGCCCAGTTGTGCAGCGGCTCCCCCATCCCCATGAAGACCAAACGGTTCACCGTGCGGCCCGACGCCTGCGCGGTGCGGCGCGCCATCGCGACCTGCGCGACGATCTCTCCGGCCGTCAGGTGGCGAGACAAACCGAGCGTTCCGGTGGCGCAGAACGCGCACGCCATCGCGCAGCCGACCTGGGTCGAGACACACAACGTCGTGCGCCCCTTGGGCATCGGCACCAACACCGCCTCGACGACCGCGCCATCCGCCAAGCCGAGCACCAACTTCTCGGTGCCATCCCCGGCATCTCGACGATCGATCACCGCGACGTCAGCGAGGCGGGATCGCGCCGCGATCGTCTGCGCATGACGCCCCAGGTCGGGGATCGCTTCGAGCGCGAGGCCCCGACGGTGCAGCGCGCCGAACACGCGGTCGGCGTGCACGGCACCGACGCCGATCGCATCGAACCAGACGCGAAGCTGCTCCCGGGGGGTGCCGAGCAGGTCGATGACCTCCACCCCAGCTCGCTCATCGTGCCCCATCCATCGACCTCGCGAATGCCCCTTTCCCTCCCGGCACCGCGGGTGCAAGACTGCGACCTCCGGAGGATGCATGACCGGCAGCCGCGCCCCCCTTCAAATCCTGGCCTGCGCCCCGGCGCGCCCGCTCGCGGAACGCGTCGCGAGCCTTCTCGACACCGAGGTGATCCCCACCCGAGAGATGTGGTTCGCGTGCGGCGAAGGGAAGCTGGAGATCAGCGCGAACGTCCGCGGCTCCGACCTGTACATCTTCCAAGCGCCCGTCGCGCCGGGCGACCCCCGCTCGCTGTACGATCGCACCACGATGCTGATGCACGCGATCGAGGCCGCGACCCTCGCCGATGCCGAGTTCGTCACCGCTGTCGTCCCGTACTTCCCGGGCGCCCGACAGGACAAGCGCAAGGGGCGCACACGCGAAGGGATCAGCGCCGGGCTGTTCGCCCGATGCCTGCAGGCGGCCGGTGCCCACCGCGTCATCGCGCTCGAGATCCACAACGAGGCGATCGCCGGCATGTTCGACCCGTGGCGGTGCCGCCTCGAAAACCTGTTCCTGCAGCCAGCCCTGACGCCGTGGCTGCTGCAGCGCGGCTTGCAGGGCGACATGGTGGCCGCACCCGACGTCGGCGGCTTGGAGCGCGCACGCTTCTACGCCGAAGCCCTCGGGACGGGCCTCGCCGTCATCAGCAAGGTGCGCGACTACCGTACCGCCAACCGCGTCGTCCACAGCACGCTGATCGGTGACGTCTCCGGCAAGGACATCCTCCTCGTCGACGACATCATCGACACCGCAGGGAGCGTCGTCGCCGCCGTTGACGAGCTGAAGGGCGGCGGGGCGCGCGACATCACGGTCACTTGCGCGCACCCGGTGTTCTCGCCGCCGGCATGGGAGCGCCTCGCAGGTCTCGCCGCCCGCGCGGCCGCCGAAGGCTGGCGCTTCCGCGTCGTCGGCACCAACGCGGTGCACCACACGGACGCCCCGAGCTGGTACGAGGCGTTTGACATCGCCCCGCTGCTCGCGCGCGTGCTGACCTCCGTCAACACACGCGCCAGCGTCACCGGCGTGCAAGGCGGCTGAGCGGACTCACCGGGCGTACAGGACGTACGCCGCCTCATGGTACGCCGCTGCCGCACCGACACCCCGCCAGCCCGCGCCCGCGGTGATCGCCGGTGTGCCGAGGTAGAGCGGGCCGCCCGCGGCCGCATCGGCACCCGCGTAGGCCCACAGCGTCCCTGGGACTTCTCGGCTGCCCCACCGGCCCGGCGGCAGGGCATCCAGCGGTTCGGTCGTCATGGCGAGGGACACGAACCCCGGCTGGACCCCGTGGACCACCCCGCACAGCGTCACGAAGTCCACCGACGCGAGCCCGCCCGTCCAAGGATCGACAGCGCGCAGGGCGCCCGCCACACGAACACCGGAGTACGCAGCGGTGGGACCGAGCGAGGCAGGCCACGCGTAGGCGTACGGAGCGTAGGGCTGTGGCGCCTCGTCCCGACAGGCCTCAAGGACCTCGCGCAGCGTGAGTCCTGCCACCGGCTCATCGAGCGCAAGCGCGGCCCAAGCGCCCGCTTGCGGCCCCGAGGTGGCACGGATCAGCAGCTCGCTGAAGCCACGCAGGTGATCGAAGGCGGGCTCCCACGCGCCGTCGGTACCCCCCGGGGTACCGGTGGCCGCCCCCAGCGACCACGTCGCCTGGCCCAGATCGTCGTCCGCGCCCACGGTTGCCAGCAGCCGGGTCCAGCCCCCGCCCGCGAGGCCTTGCTCGCACGAGGCCGCCCACGGCACGCCGCCGTCGTCGAGCGTCACGACCGCGGAGATCGAAGACCCGGCGGCGGCGACATCGGCGCACGAGGACCGCGCCGCGGTGAGCAGTTGAAGGGCCGTCGGCGCGGACCAAGCGCTCCATCCGTACCCGTCGTTCATCCGAACTTCGCAGATCCACTCCTCGCCCTGGTTGACGAACGACGCGGGCAGGACGAGCGCGTTGGGCGGTGCCCCGCCGGCGCCATACTCGTCGGCCGTCGGACGGGTCCGTCGCCACCGAAGCTGGTAGTTCACGGTGTCGCCGTCGACATCGGTGCTGCTGGTGGTCCGCGTGCAGGTGATGTCGTCGACGCGCACGACCGGCACCGCGGGCGTGATCTGCAAGGACGGAACGGACGGAGGACTGTTCTGCACGAGGACCGTGGTCGTCTGGCGCACGGTGCTGCTCAGCGCCCCATCGCTGGCGACTGCCGTGACCCACACCGAATCCCCGCGGACAAACGATCCCGCCGGCAGCGAGGTGCCCGCACCTGTCTGCACGGCGACGCCGTTGACGAAGAACGTCCAAACCACCGTCACCGGGTCCCCATCGGGATCGGTGCTGGCGCCCCCCGAAACGGAGAGCGACGACGTGGCGTACAGCGTGTCCGGCGTCAGCGTCACCGCGCCCGGCCGAGCCGGCGCCGAGTTGATCGCGGTGATCGGACCCAAGGTGTAGACCGAGCCCGTGTCGATCCCATCACTCGGCGTCAGCAGCGCCCGGATGACATCGCCGCGGCCGAAGAAGTTGCCGTCGAGCGTCGGCGCGCTCGAGACCACCGCCCCGTTGACCTCCCAAGCCACCGTCCACGAGACGGGATCGCCATCGGGGTCGGAGGTCTGGATCGACGTCACGCTCACGGTGTCGGTCTCGCGCGGGCCGGCAGAGCTCAGCGAGGCCGATAGAATCCGCGGCGGCGCGTTGCCCGCTGTGGCCGTCGAGGAACTCACCGCGTTCCCCTCATCTTCCCCGTCGTAGCCCGTCGCGGTGCACTGAACGACGTCGTTTCGCGCGACCGAGCTCGCCGGGAGCGTCGACGACGAGGTGACCCCGACGCCGTTGATGAACCATGTGTACCGGACGACGACGGTGTCACCGTCCACGTCGGACAAGCCCGCCGCCACGCACGTCAGATCGCCCGAGAGCCGGTTGAAGGTCGTGGGGCCAAAGCTCACGCTCGTGACGACCGGCGGCGTGTTGACCGAACGGATCGTGTCCGAGGTGAGCGGCAAGCTCGCCTCGATGCCGTCGTTCGCCGTGACCACGACCATGATGTCGGTGTTCTTCCCAAAGGCGCTTTCGGGCAGCGTGGCGGCGTCGAGACCGGAGACGGCGACCCCGTTGAGCTTCCACGCGTAGGACCACGTCAGGGGATCACCGTCGCCATCCGTCCCCGCGACGGTCGCGAGCACGGCGTCGAGCGTCGTCGGATCTTCAGGGCTCAACGTCACCGACGTGACCACGGGACGGCTGTTGATCACCGTGACGGTGTTGGTCGACAGCGTGATCTGGGCCTCGCCGTCGGAGACGTCCACCTCGGCGCGCAACGTGTCGCCGCGGGAGAACACCGCGCCGTCGATTCGGGTGGCGCTGCTCACGAGGGTCCCGTTGACGTACCAGCGGTAGACGTAGGTCAGTGGGTCGAGGTCGGGATCGCTCACACCGTTGAACACGACGCCCACGCTCGTGGTCTCGACAGGATTGAGGCGATCCAGGGTGGCCGTGCCACCGCTGGGTGGGCTGTTGAGCACGGTCACCGCGTTGCTCACCACCGACGGCCCGGCGCTCGAACCGTCGAACGGTGTCACTTGGCAGGTCACCACGTCTCCCTTGCCAAACCGCGTCCCGTTGATCGTCGACGTCGCCGCATCCGCGACGCCATCAATGAACCAACGGTATTGGTAGCCGGGCGGGTCCCCATCGACGTCGAACCACCCCGAGGGGACACAAGTCAGCGTCGTGCTCTCGTAGGCGACCGTCGGCGTGATCGCGGCCGACGTCATCGAGGGCGGCGTGTTGTTCACGCGGATCGTCGCGCTCGACACCGGAAGGCTGCTCGCCTCGCCGTCGTTGGCCGTCGCGACCACGTAGATCGTGTCCCCGCTGCCGTAGAACGTCGGTGAGAGCGAGGCCGTCGCACCCGACTGGACCGAGACGCCGTTGACGTACCAAACGTAGGTCCAGGTGAGGGGGTCCCCATCGACGTCCGACCCAAACGGCGTGGCCGCCACCGGATCGCCGACGGCCGGTGCGGACGGCGTCAGGCCCACGGTCTGCGCCGAAGGTGCGGTGTTCAGCGCGACGAGGACGTTCGAGCTGACCGATGTCCCCTCCTCCGTCCCATCAAACGGCGTGACCACGACCTGGATCGTGTTTCCCTTGCTGAAGGAGGCCGCCGTCAGCGTCGCGGCCGACCCCACCGTGACGCCGTTGACCTTCCAAGCGTAGCGGTAGGTCACGACATCGAAGTCGACGTCGCCCGCGCCCGCGGTAGCGACCGTGAGCGTGCTGGCCTCGGTCGGGCCGTTGGGGCTGATCTGGGCGCTGCCGACGTACGGAGGCGTGTTGAGGATCGTGATCGGCGCGCTCTCGACGACCGGGCCAAGACCATTGAGGTAGCCGTCCGACGCGGCCACCGCGCACGTCACCACGTCCCCCTTGCGGAAGCGAAGGCCGTTGATCGTCGGGTTCTCGGTCGCGTAAAGACCGTTGACGCGCCACAGGTAGAAGACCTCGACGAGGTCCCCTTCGGGATCGGTGGCGGGACCGGGAAGGCACGTCAGGGTGGAGGTCTCGTAGGCGACGAGGGGCGTCACCGTCACGTAGGGGATGGTGGGCGCGAGGTTGCCGATGCGCACGGTCTGCGAGCTGACCGGACCCACGGTGACGAACGGATCCGAGACGCTGACCGCGGCCGAGATCTCGCTGTCGCGCGCAAAGAAGCTCGGGTCCAGCGTCTCCCCCGTCACCGGAACCACCACACCGTCGACCGTCCAGGTGATGGCGGTGGTCAGTGCGTCCCCGTCGGCGTCCTCGGCATACCAAGTGACCGTCAGCACATCGTCGCCCAAAGGATCCGTCGGTGTGATCTGGACGTCGCCGAGCACCGGGAGGGCATTGCCGACGCTCACCGGCGACGAGGTGACCGACGCGCCGTCGACCAAGCCGTCGTTGGGTGTGGCGATGGCCACCACCTCTTGTCCTTGAGCGAGCAAACCTCCCGGGAAGGTCGTGCCCGTCCTTCCGCTGTCGACCCCGTCGACCCACCAACGCACCGTGACGGTGACCGGATCCGAATCGGCGTCCGACGCGATCCCCAGGACCGCGGTGAGCGCCTCCTGCGTGCCGGGTACCGCGGGCGTGATCGCGACCGAGACGAGCGAAGGCGGCGCGTTGGCGACGACCACCGCCGCCGAGGTGACGGGGGACGCGGATGCCGTCCCGTCGCTCGCGGTGCCGATGCAGCGCAGCACATCCCCGCGCGCGAACGTCGGCGCAAACAGCGTGGGACCGGTGCCGACCGTGAGGCCGTTGACCACCCAGCTGTACGTCCACCCGACCGCGTCGCCGTCGGCATCGACGCTCGACGAGCCCGTGCAGGTGGCACCGCTGCGCACCGTGAGGTCGGTCGGGGTGATCGCGACCAAGCCGTTGGTTGGCGCGGTGTTGCGGACGACGACCTGGACGGGCGTGCAACCCGGCCCGTAGGCAAAGCCGTCGAAGGGCCGCGCCTCGACGACCAGCACGTCGTCCCGCGCGAACAACGACGCCGAGAGGGTGCCGCTGGACCCTGACTGAACGATCGCGCCGTCCACCGAAAAGATATACTGGAACGTGACTTGTTGGCCGTCCACGTCCGTGCCGAACGCAAACGCCGTGACGTCGTCGGCGGTGGCGGGGCTGACAGGGCTGATCTGCAGCGTGGTGCAGGTCGGGGGTGTGTTCCCGACGGCGGCGAGGGGTGAGCGGGTCGCGGCGCCTGCGTTCAACCCGTCCGTCGGCGTGACCTCGGCGTACAACGTGTCGCCCGCACGGAACGCCGTCGGTGCGAGGGACGTACCAAGACCGGCCAGCGCGTTGTTGACGTACCAGCGGTACGTCAGCGTCACCACGTCACCGTCGGCATCGACGATGTCGTTCGCCGTGGCCACCACGGTCTCGCCCTCTTCCGGCGCAAGATCGCTCAACGAGACGCTGCCCACGGAGGGCGCGGTGTTGCCGATCACCACCGGCGCGGACGTCGAAGCGGTGCCCTCGTCGGTGCCGTCGAACGCGATCGCGGTGCACGTGACGGTGTCGCCACGGCCGTAGCCGGCGGACAAGGTGGCTGACGTCTCCCCGGCCACCGGCAAGCCGTCGATCGCCCAAGCGTATCGGTAGCCCTCCGCGTCGCCGTCGATGTCGGCGAACCCAGCGCCGAGACACGTCAGCGGGGTGACGGCCGTGGCCACCGTGGGCTGCAGCGTCGCCGACAGCAGGTCGGGAGGCGTGTTCGACACCGTCACGACGTTGCTCAACACCGGGTCGCTCAACACCGTGCCGTCGCTGACGCGGACCTCGGCGACGACCTGTTGACCCCGGTCGAAGAACGAGCCGGGGAGCGAGGTTCCCGTCTGGTTCACCAGGTCCACACCGTCCACGCGCCACACGATCCGGTTGCTCATCGGATCACCATCGGCGTCGTCGCGGCCGACCTGGAGTTGCAACGTCCCGTTCGTCCTCACATTCGTCGGCGAGAGCGCCGCTGACAGCACGCGGGGCGCGGCGTTCGCGATGACCACAGACGCCGTGGCGGGGGTGCCATCTTCGTCCCCATCGCTCGGCGTGACGGTGACCACCCATGTCTGCCCACGCAGCATCAAGCCCGCCGGCACGTCGCCCGTGGTGACCGCGACCGGCGCGCCGTCCGCCGTCCAACGCCAGCGCAGGGTGATCGCGTCCCCGTCGGCATCGATCGGCGTCGCTAGCGCGTTCAGCCCGTCCAGCGTGGTGGGCGCTGCGTTGTCGATCACGACCGTGACCGTCGGCGCGCTGTTGACGATCGTGACCGACGCTCGGCCCGGTGGCCCTTCGACGCCGTCGGCCGCAGCGTACACGGCCGCCTCCCACCGCTCGCCCTTGCGGGTTCGGTCGGCAGGGACGGTGTCGGTGACGAGGTCCGGCACCGCGACCCCATCGACCGTCCACACCCAGCGGTACGTCAGCGAGGGATCGGCACCGACGATCTCGGCGACCAAGTCTACATCGGTGCGCGGAGCTGCCGTCCCAATCCGGACCGTGGGGGCGGCCGGCGCCTCGACGGTGTCGTCAGGCGTCTCCGAGGTGTCGGATGTGTCGGTGCCCGAATCACCGGCCTTGCTCGGCACGCCGTCGTAGCAGCCGCCCGCCAAAGCCAACACGCCCACCCACCACCAAGCACCAAACCGCATCGAATCACCACGCTTGACCGTATCTTCGCACATGTGGAGGACCGCCGCACCCTCAGGCGCCGGTCGGCGGAGAAACCACACCGAACGCGACGGCGAGGCCGATTTGCAACACGAGGCTCGCGGTCACGCCGGCGAGCGCTTCACGATCGCCGCGCCGTGCAGCGACCCCAGCGACGAGCGCGTGGACCACCGGCGCGCCGATCACCCAGCCCCACGTCGCGAGGTAGGCCACACGCGCCTCCTCGAGGAACCGAAGGACGTCGGGTGCCGCCGCAAGCGCGCTCGACACCGACTGCGCGTAGGCGAACGCTCCAGCGATGTACAGCACGGACAGCCCCACCAACGACACCGCCATCCACCAACGCCGCGCCATGCCACCCTCGCCCATCCTCCTTGCGCCCTGCGCGCGAGAGCGGCAAGCAAGGCGCGAGGAAGCCATGACCCCGACCTACCACATCGTCCCCGCCGATCCGCACGGCCACCGTTGGGACGTCACACTCGACGTCGCGGACGTGCCGCACGAAGTCGTGCTTCGAATGCCAGCTTGGATCCCCGGCAGCTACATGATTCGCGAGTTCGCCAGACACCTGCGAAACCTCCGCGCCACGCGGTCTGGCGAGCCGATCACGGTTCACAAGCGCGACAAGGACACGTGGGCGTTGATCGGTGGCCACGGCCCCCTGCGGGTCACGTTCCAAGTCTACGCGTTCGACCGGTCGGTCCGCACCGCGTTCCTCGATGCCGAGCAAGGCTTCTTCAACGCCTCCAGCGTGTTCCCTGAGCTCGTCGGACACGCCGGCCCGTACCGGGTGACGGTGACCCGCGGCGACCACCCCGCGACGGCTTCGTGGCGCGTATACACCGCACTACCGCGCGAAACCGGCGACCCGGACGGGCCCGGCACGTTCCTCGCCGACACCTACGACGCCCTCGTCGATCACCCCTTCCAGCTCGGCACACCGCGCGTTTGGCACGGTGTGGCGAGAGGCATCCCGCACACGCTGGTGCTCACCGGACCTGGAGAGTTGGATGCCGCGCGCCTGATGGGCGACCTGCTCGCGATCTGTGAGGTCCACCTCGACCGATTCGCCCCGCCAGCGCCGTTCTCGTCCTACCTGTTTCTGCTCACGGTGGGTCCCGATGGCTACGGCGGCCTCGAACACCGCAACAGCACCGCCCTGATCGCGACCTCCGGCAGCTTGCCGCAGCCCGGCGGCGGACCAAATTCCGAAGCCTATCTCCGGCTTTTGGGCCTGATCAGCCACGAGTACTTCCATGCTTGGAACGTCAAGCAGATGAAGCCGGCGGCGTTCGTGCCCTACGACCTCACGCGAGAGGCCTACACCCGGATGTTGTGGGCGTACGAAGGCATCACGTCGTACTACGACGACCTCGCGCTCCTCCAGTCCGGACGCATCGACGAGGCCACTTGGTTGGTGCTGCTCGGCGAGACCGCCACCGCGGTCGAGCGCAACCGCGGCCGCCTGCACGAGACGCTCGAAGAGGCGAGCTTCGATGCTTGGACCAAGTACTACCGGGCCGATGAAGACTTCGGCAACAGCCACGTCAGCTACTACCAGCAGGGCGCGCTCGCGGCCCTCACCCTCGATCTGGCGTTGTTGCGCCGAAGCGAAGGACGCGCCGGGCTGGCCGCGCTGATGGCCGCGCAATGGGCGGCCTACGGCGATGGCCGTGGGGTCCCCGAGGGCGCCCTCGAAGCGCTCGCCCATCAGGTCGTCGGCGCCCCGGTCGGCGACTGGTTCGACCGCGTGCTGCGCAGCACCGAGCCGCTGCCGCTCGGGGACGTCCTGCGCGACGTCGGACTGCGCACCCACCACCGACCGCGCCAGGGTGACGAGGACCGTGGCGGCACACCGAGCGCCAACGCCCCCGCCGCCGCCGACGTCGGCTGCAAGGTTGGACGAGCCGGGGTGGTCGAGGCCGTCGAGGAGGGCGGGCCAGCTTGGAGCGCGGGACTATCGGTCGGTGACAAAGTCGTCGCCGTCGACGAGCGGGAGTTCGAGGGTGCGACGTCGTGGACGAAGCTCAAGGCTGGCGAGCCCACGCGGGTCCACGCCTTCCGGCGCAAGCGCCTGATCGAGGTCGTCGTCGTCCCCAGGCCGGCGCCGTCTACGACCGTGTGGTTCGAGGTTGACGCCGACGCGCCCGAGGAAGCCCATGCCCGCCGCGCCGCTTGGTTGGCCCGACCGTTGCCGCTCCGGGCCTAGCGGAACCAACGCGAAGGCTGCAAGGCTTCGTCGCCCTCGACGCCGACTTCAAGGCCAAAGCTCACAAGAAGCTCCGGAAACACCTCAGGAATCGCGCCATTGAGCCGAAGATGCAGCGCCGCGTCGCGACCCACATCGAGCAGGTCCACGTCCTCGGACCACAGCTCCGCGCGCGAACCCGCCGCGGAGGCGTAGCTCGACGCCAGCGTCCGCTCGTCGAGGCCAAGCGTGGCCGTCAGCTCAATCTGGCTCAGAAAGTCCAGAGGCGCCCCATCCAGCGATTCGACCGCTGCATCCACGATACGCACCATCACCACTGCGCCGGGATCGACCTCAAGATCGGACGCCACGTCGCCGAGCGAGAAGGCGACCGGAAGTTCAAGGGATTGGAATCCCCCAGGGGGCACGAGGCTCGCGGCGTCCGGCGCGGCAACGTCCGCCGCGCCCTCCCAGGACAAGGGGACCGTCCACGAGGCGCAACCGCTCACCGAGACCGCGAACAGCGCGAGGCGCGCCCATGTCGCAAAATTTTCGACGATGATCGGCATTGCACCCCCCTCTGGAAGAAGTGGGGGACAGGGTACGACGTCGGTGAGGCCGATGTCGACGGACATGACAAGCCGTCGACATCCTCATGTTTGCATCATGAAGATGCCGCCGTAGACGGCATTCGAACAATTTCCATCAATCCCCAGAGGGGGTGGCTACATCGTTCGTTTTGGGCTTGCGCGGATCCGTGTCCCGGGCGCGCTGCACCAGCGTCCGCATCCACGCCCGCAGTTGGCGTCGGACCTCAGGGTCGTCCCCGTTGGCCACGATGGCGTCGCTGACCGCTTCCAAGGTGCTCACGGCATGGCGGTCAGGCTCCCGTCGTACGCGACCGTAGATGCCAGCCTCCGCAGGTTGAAGGACGACGCGATCCAACTTGGTGAGCCAAGGGTTACGCCACCACAACGTCTTGCCCTGCGACCAGGTCCCATCCAGCGCGACGATGCCATCCCACCGGTGACCCGGCGGGCGGGGGTGCCCGGCGGCGTCGAGCCGGACGACCGGAACGCCCGCCGGCACGGCGCCGGTCGGGAGCGAACCGCGCCACAGCACCGCCCACTTCCCGGGCGTCACGGCATCGCCCCACGCCGCGGAGAGGTTGGGCCAGCTCAGGCCGACACGGATCCGAGCCGTCGACAGCGCCGCAGCAAGGATCTGTGCGGTCCCCAGCACCTCGTCGGGCTCCTGCGGATGCTGAAGCACGAGCACCCGCGTCGTACCGTTCAACGGCACGACGCGATCACACAGACAGAGGGCGACGGGACGTCGACAGGTCGTACAGCGGCTCACACCCACCCCCAGCGCCACCGGCCATGCCGCGATGCTCCCACCGACGCAAGCACAAACGCAGCCCAAGGGTTCCTTCGCGACGCGCGGCGTCGTACGATGCGCCACGCTTGGAGCACGCATGTCGAGCCGTTGGCCCCTCCCCCTCCTGCTGTCGTTGGCGGCCCCCGCGTGGGCTGAAGGGACGCCCAGCGCACCCGCGCTCGACCTCAAGCTCCCGTCGCTGCAAAACCGCGTGGATGTCGGCAGCCTCCCGAGCGGGCTGCAGATCGCGCTCCACGAGGACAGCGACAATGGTCTCGTCGCGCTCACCGCGATGGTCGACCTCGGCTGGCGCGCGGAAGGCGCGGGTCAGACGGGGTGGGCCGACGTGTTCGAACGCGCTTGGTGGCGCTCCGAGGTCGCGCCGAATGTTCGGCTCGGCGATCACCTCGTGACCGATCTCGGATGCGAGATCGACGGCCTCGTCGGGCCCGACGCACTGGAGTTGCAAGCCGCGTGCCCCAAGGACCAAACCGCCGCCGCCGTCCGCGCGTTCGCCCACCTGTGGGCCGATCCCCTCGCGGGCGTCACCGACGCGTCCGTACGAGACGCCGCCGATGCCGTCGTGCGCGACCGGGCCGCGCGCGCGCGCTTCGCCGACCAACAAGCCCCCCTGCTCGCACGGGCGTTCGCCGCCGCCGTGTTCCCCGAGGGGCACCCGTACCGGACGTCCGTCACCCCGGCGACGCCACCGTCCGCGTCCGAACTTCGCGCCTGGGCCAGCAAGCGCATCCTCCCACCGACGTCGACCCTGACCCTCGTCGGCGGCTGGCCCGATGAGTCCGGCTACGTCGGACCGGGCCAGATCGTCGGCAACCTCCCGCTTCCTCTGGTCGACGCGAGGCTCAAGCCCGCAGACGTCAGTTGCCGGGCGTTCCTGTCGTGGGAGGAGATCGACACGGCGGACCCGAGCAGCCGGTGGTGCTGGCCGCCGCAGGCTGCCGACAAGACCAAGGCGCTCGAGCTTGGCACGCGTCGGCCGGGCCTCGCCAAGCTCAAGGAAGCCCAAGAGCCCCCGGCACCGCCCGAGGGCGGCCCGCTGTCGGTGTCGGCCGCTCTCGACGCCCCCACGGTGTTCGCGGTGTGGTCTCTGCCCGGCGGGTGGCGTGAGGGCGACGCCCTGCACGAGGTGGTCGCCCGAACGGTGCATGGCGTGGTCGCCAAACACCTGACCAACGAGCCGGCCCTCGACCGGCTGTTGGGCTGCTTCGTGGTCGCTGGCGTCGATGCCTCGCTGCTGGCGTGTGGCGCGCAGCTCAAGCCCGAAGCCGCGACATCGGCGGCCCGCGTCGGCGACCGGATCCTCGACCAGCTCAGCTACGTGCTCGACCAGGAGAACGACATCGAGGTCGACGCCGCGCGGGCGCTCGCCCAGCGCGCAACGCTCGTCGAAGGGGTGCGGCAAGCCGATGAGCTCGGCGGCTTGCGCGGCAGCCGAGCCGCGTCGCTGTCGACGGGCTTGCACCTCGCCGGTGACGCCCTGTTCGCATCCAACCGCCTGCGTAACGTCACGACCTACGACCTCAAGGGCGTCCGGGACTTCGTCAAGCGTTGGTTGACCCGTGATCGCGCACGGCTCGTCATCGCCGACGCAGCGACGCCCGAACGCGACCGCGTCCCGGCCGTCGGCCGACGTGAAGCCAAGGACCGGGACGCGCGCCTCGGGCAACCGACGCTGCTCACGGCGCTCGCTGTGGCCGCGACCCCCAGCAGCGTCCCCGACGCGCACGTCACCCCCCAGCGACGGGCCGCCGACGTGCCGACGCTGCCCGACGACGCGCTACGAACGTTCACCCTCGACAACGGTCTCGATGTCGTCGTGATCGGCACCGCCTCCGCCACGGCGCAGGTCCGCCTCGTCGGTGGCGTCGGCACCGCGAACGACCCCACGCCCGATCTGCGCTACAGCTGGGCGCGCAGCTTCATCCTGCCCACACGCAAGAGCGCGGACACCCTCGCCGCGAGCTGGTTCGGGTGGGCCGAGTCGCGTGGGCCCGTGTTCGGCATCAAGGGGAGCGCGGCGAACGTGCCCGAGCTCGCGTATTTGCTCCGCGATGCCCTCGACGGGATGCGCGTCACGTTCAAGAACAAAATCCCCTGGGCGACCGAGTGGCGTGACACGGCCTGGGCCGACGCGTCCGACGTCTCGTCGCACCTCGAGGCCGCGCGCCGCGCGCACCTGTTTGGCAACCACGCGACCGGGCGCCAACCCACCTGGACGACCTACCAAGGGTGGGCGAGCCTCGACGCGGCGGTGGCCGAGGACGTGATGCGGTCCCAATGGGCGCCAGAACGCACCACGCTCGTGGTCCAAACGGACCGTTACAGCATGGACGAAGCCGAGCAGGCGGCGCGCGATTGGTTTGCCTCGTGGAAGGTCGCCGCACCGACCGACGCCACGCTGATCCCGGGGACGGCGACGCGGGCGCCCATCCCGACCGGCACCTCGCTCGCCGTCTGGCCCCTGACCGATGGCCCGGGCGAGGTGGTCGCCTCCTGTCGGGTCGATGGCAGTCTGGAGACCGCGGAGGCGATCGCTGCTTGGTGGCGCACCCACCTGCCGACCGGCACGACGGCCGCCCTCCTCGAACCCGAGGCTTGGACCGGCGGAACCGCCACGGTGACGCTGCGGGCCACAGCGCCCGCCGACGACGCAGGACGCGTGTCGGCCGCCCTCCTCGACGCGATGCGCGCCCTCGGCGAGGGCCGTGCGAACACCGGTGAGGTGGCGCGCGCCCTGGCCCTCGCCGCCGCACCCACCCACCACGCCCTCAGCGCGGGGCGACGCGCGGCCGGATGGGTGACGGAGCAGATCGGCCTCGGCCGAACGCCGACAGACGCCCTCGCAGCGGTCTCGGCCCGCGCGGGATGGTCCGAACGGGAGTTGGCGGGGCCCGCGACCGAATGCGCGACCACGGCCTACATCGGCTGGATCGGCGACGCGTCCGCCCTGACCGACTCGCTCCGCGCCGCGGGTCTCTCCCCCACCACGATGGACGCCGCCTCGATGATCCGAGCCGCCCAGCTCGCGGTCGATCCCAAGGCCGTCGAGAAGGCGGACAAGAAGGCCGCGCGCTGAGACTCAGCCCGGCTTGACCGCCACAAAGCCGAGCATCAACGGAAGGACTGGCCCATCCTCGGGCCAGCGGTAGCGCCGGTCGGGGGTGCCCACCAGCCCCGGGAAGGGCCGCCAGCCGTTGCTGTGGCACCACTCGCGAACCACCGAAAGCGCGAGGCCCGCGTCGAGGACCCCCTGAAGCAGCGACGCGGTCGTGTGCGGAAACCACACCGTGGTCCCGGTCGGCGCCTCGGGCGCTGCCTCGACAAAACCGCTTGGCGCGAGCGCCGCCCCCGACGCGCCGACGTAGTCCCCGACGCCCTCATCGCCGACGATGGGCGGTCCTCCGTAGACGCCATCGATCTTGCCATCGTCGGCGATCGCGTCGACGAGGGGATGAAACTCCACGACGACCAAGCGCCCCGAGGGTCGCAACACCCGCGCAGCCGCGGCGAACAGGGCGCCGACATCGTCGATCCAGCCGAGCGCGCCATAGCTGAGAAAGACGACATCGAACGCGGAAACCGGCAGCATGGAAAGGCCCTCGAACACCTCGGCGCGGACAAAGCGCCCAGGCAAGCCGCTCTCCTGCGCGAGCGCGCGGGCTTGTGCGATCGCGACGTCGCTCAGATCGATCCCCGTGACGCGGGCCCCCATCGCGGCCATCGACAAGGTGTCTTGGCCACAGTTGCACATCAGGTGGAGGACGTCGGCACCGGCAAGATCCCCGAGCAGCGCCCGCTCCTCGTCGAACAACGTCGAGCCGCCCGACGCCAAGTAGCCGGCTTGGTCGAGCTTATGCGCGTTGTGTACAGGCGTGACCGCGTTCCAAGCCGCCCGGTTCGCGGCGACCGCATCGAGGGTCATTCTGGGCTCCGCACGACTTGGAAGGGCCCAAACGCCTGCGCCTCGGGCATCAACTCGATCCGGTTGATGTTCACGTGCGGGGGCCGCGTGACCGCCCAGAGCACGGCGTCGGCCACGTCATGCGCAGAGAGCGGGTGCATGCCTCGGTAAGGTGCCGCAGCCTTCTCCTCGTCCCCCTTGAACCGCACCAAGCTGAACTCCGTCTGCGCCATCCCAGGCTCGATCGAGGTGACGCGAACACCGCGTCCCACGAGGTCCGCGCGCAGGTTGAGCGCGAACTGCGTGACGAACGCCTTGGTCGCTCCGTAGACGTTGCCACCGGGGTAGGGGTACGAACCCGCGACGCTCGACAGCAGCACGAGGTGCCCCCGGCCCGACGCGACCATCGGCGGCAGCAGCAGCCGCGTCAGGCGCGCCACCGCGCGGCAGTTGGTCGCAATCATCGCGTCCCAGTCGGAGAGGTCGGCCGCATCCGCGCCGAGCAACCCCAGCGCCATGCCCGCGTTGTGCACGACGATGTCGGGCGTGAGGCCCACGATCGCGGCGTCGGTC
>JBJONI010000289.1:0-10869 GCA_046051915.1 Pseudomonadota bacterium | reverse complement strand
GCCTCCACCAACACGGTGCCACCGCCACAGAACGGGTCGAACACCGCGCCAGCGGGCACCATCGCGAGCAGGTCTCGCGCCGCGTCGGCGTGCAAGCCGGCCGGCCACGTGTGCACCCCATGCATCCACCGCTCGGGCGGTGCCACCGCGCCGAGCGCGCCGGCAGCCGCAGCGGCAAGGGCGGCGTCTCCCCTCAAGTCCTGATCGAGGGTGGGCTTTCCGGTCGTGTCGCGTCGGGGAAACACCCGTCAGCCCGTGATGCGCTGAAAGTGATGATAGAACGGCGTTCGACTCGACTCGTCCTTCGGCTCGTACGGTCCGTTCAGGAAGGGGATGTACATCGTTCGCCGCAGGCTCGCGTCGCCGGTGACCGTCGCGCGTCCCACGCGATGCCACAGCCGGCCATCATGGATCGTCAAGTCCCCCGCCGTCGCCTCGACCAACACCTCTTCCGGGTCCGCGCGGTGGTCGATGAAGTATGGCTTACGAAGCGCCATGCTCCAGAACCCTTGATTGTGGGAACCCGGAATGAGCCGCAAGGCGCCCTTCTCTGCGGGGGAATCATCGAGGTAAAAACCGATGTTGTACATCGGTCCCGGGAGGCGACCGTAAAACAGGTCGCGCAGGCCGTCGGTGTGCCATCCAAGTTGTTTGAACCGACTGCCCTCCTCGTTGCGGTAGCAGTTGATCACCAGGCCGTCCTTCTCGCGCTCCCCGATGCGCAGATCGGCGCCGCAAAGGGCCAAGATCGCCGAAAAACGCGGATCGTTCACGAACGCCGAGAACGTCGGATGGTGCAGACTCGCGAACGCGAAGCGGTTCACGTACCGAACCCCGTCAGGACGAACGCCGTACTTCACGGGGATTCCGTTCACCTTCTTGCGGTCTTCCGCCACCCAACGGTCCGACAGCTCCTGCCAAGCGATGCGAAGCGCCTCGACCTCGCCGGACGTCGCGAAACCCGGGAACCGAACAGCACCGACCGTATCGAGCGCTTCTCGGCAGGCCGGCGACGCCGCCTCAGCGAGCGTAAAGTTCGGAATCGTCATGGACCCCTCCCACGCTCGCCTGTCACTCCCCGACACCGGCGCGTCAACGGGCTACGCGGATGCAGGGGCGAGGGCCGGACATGCTGCTGCTGCGCTGGGACCTCGATCGTACCTACCTCGACACCGACATTCACTCGGTCAGCGGCCTGGTCCGAGCCGCGGTCGAGACGGCGTCGCAGAAGCGCGCGATCCCCGGAGCCCCCGCGCTGGTGCAGGCCCTGCTCGCACGTCCCCGCCCCACCACGTTCTCCGTGCTCTCCGGCTCGCCGACGCAACTTCGGGAGGTGCTGATGGCACGTCTCGCGCTCGACGGTCTTCGCCCCGAAAGTTTGATCCTCAAGGACAACCTACGCAATCTACGCCGAGGACGCCTCGCGGCGCTCCGCGGGCAGCTCGGTCACAAGCTCCCACACCTGCTCGCCGACCGACTGACGTGGCCGGCCTCGACCCGTGAGCTTCTGTTCGGAGACGACGCCGAAGTCGATGTCCTCGTGTACGGGCTGTACGCCGGGCTCGTGGAGGGCACCGTGACCGCCGGGGAGGCCGATGCTGTCCTCGGCGAGGCCGGCGCGTACGCCGATCAGCGCGCGGACCTCCGGCGGTCGCTCCGCCGCTTGCACCCCGCCCCGGCCGTCGAGGGCATCTTCATCCGCCTCGACGTCGGCCACCCTACGGCGTCGCTCGAAGCCGCGGACGGCCGCGCCATGGCGGTCCACGCTTGGTCACAGGCCGCGATGCGGCTGGTCGAAACCCGGCATCTCGATCCCGAAGATGCCCAGCGCGTCTTCGAGGCCGAGGGCAGCACGCCGCGCGATGTCGCCGGGCTGCTACAGGATGCGGTGCGACGCGGTTGGGTCGGCCATCCGACCGCGTCCCGTTTCCTGCAGATGGCGCCGTCCACGTGGTCCCTCGCGGCCGACCCGGCGCTGGCACGCCTCCCCACAGCCCTACCCGACCGCCCGCCCGCGGTCGCCGATTGGATCGCCCAGTTGCGCGCCTTGCGCACCGAGACCACCGCGGCAGGGCGTCGGGATCCCCGCCGAGAGCCGATCGCCGTCAGGAGCGAACGTTCAACGTCCAAAGCCGATCGTTCGCCAGCAGGTGCGCAGGATGGGCCGGCTGCGACGCCTTCCGACAGCGCGGGCCTTGAACCCTGACCGCAAAGTCTGCAACATCCTTCCAGGGGAGCGTTCCCCTCCCAACCATGTAGGACCCAACCCGGATGTCGACGAAGCTTTTCGTGGGTGGCCTCGCGCCAGAAACCGACGATGCCTCCCTCCAACGCGCGTTCGCGCGCTTCGGCGACATCGTCGAAGCCCGCGTGATCCTCGACCGCGCGACCAACCGGAGCAAGGGCTACGGGTTCGTGCGGTTCAAGACGCCTGAAGTGGCCCAACAGGCCCTGGAACAGATGGCGGGCGCCAGCTTGGACGGACGCTCGATCCGCGTCGACCTCGCGACGGACCGGCCGCCTGGTGAGCGAGGCAACTTCGGGGGGCCGCGCCCAGGCGGCGGCGGATTCGGCGGACCCCGCGAGGGCGGAGGCTTCGGCGGCCCCCGCGAGGGCGGAGGCTTCGGCGGACCCCGCGAGGGCGGCGGCGGCTTCGGCGGTCCGCGTCAGGGCGGCGGAGGCTTCGGCGGACCCCGCGAGGGCGGCGGCTTCGGTGGACCGCGTCAGGGCGGCGGTGGCTTCGGCGGCCCCCGCGAGGGCGGCGGTGGCTTCGGCGGACCGCGTCAGGGCGGCGGTGGCTTCGGTGGACCCCGCGAAGGCGGCGGTGGCTTCGGCGGGCCCCGTCCGGGCGGTCCGGGCGGCGGAGGCTTCGGCGGACCCCGCGAGGGCGGAGGCTTCGGCGGACCACGGCCGGGAGGCGGCGGCTTCGGAGGCCCCCGGCCAGGCGGTCCGGGCGGCGGAGGCTTCGGCGGGCCCCGGCCAGGCGGCTTCCGGCCCGGTGGGTTCTCGCCGCCCCCCGAGGAAGAGGCGGGCTGGGACGAGAACCGCCAACGTCGTCGTGAGACGCCGGTGAAGAAGAAGAAGCCCGAGGGCGAGGTCGGCGACCTCCGTGCAGCCGGCAAGGCCGAACGCGAGAAGCGTGTCAGCGGACGGAATTGGCGCCAGCTCGACGACGTCGACGATGACGAGTGAGGCGGGGGCGCTTGCCGCGCCCTAGCCTCGACCCGACGCTCCGCTCTCCGCCATCGCCGCCGAGATGCGCCCTTGCAGATCGCCACGGACCGCCTTGGCCGCGACCTTGATCGCGTTGCGGATCGCAGGCGCCTCCGAGCGCCCGTGCGCCTTGATCGCGACGTGATCGAAGCCGAGAAGCGGCGCTCCACCGTAGGCCTTCCAGTCGGTCAACCGCTGCATCTCCGCGATTCCCGACTCGAGGAGCGACAGACCCAGCCGCCATTGCAACGACCGCTGCGCCGCCTCGTGCGCGAGGCCTTGCAACACCTCGCCCATCCCTTCCAGCAGCTTGAGCACGACATTGCCGAGGAAGCCGTCGCACACGATGACGTCCACGGTGCCCTTCGGGATCTCGATCCCTTCCACGTTGCCGACGAAGTGCAGCGACGACGCGGTGAGCCGGCCGTGCGCCTCGACGATCGCCGCCGGCCCCTTGCCCGGCTCCGAACCGTTGGACAGCAAGGCGACGCGCGGGGCGGCAATCTCGGAGATGATCGCCGAATACGCAGCCCCCATCTTGGCAAAGCCAACCAGCGCGTCCGCGTCGGCCTGCACCGTGGCACCGACGTCGAGCATCAGGGCGAACGGATCGGCGTGCGGACCGTGCCGCAGCGCGGTCGGGTAGACGCTCGCGAGCGCCGCGCGGCGCACGCCAGGGATCAAACCAAACTGCTCGCGCGCGCAGAGTACGGTCGCGCCTGTGTTTCCGGCGCTCACCAGCGCGTCCGCCTCCCCCGCGGCGACGAGGCGCGACGCCACGCGGATCGACGCGTCCGGCAAGCCGCGGAGGGCCTCGGCCGCCGATGCGGCCATCGGAACGACCTCGGTCGCATGGTGAAACAGCAAGCGGCGCGGGTCGTGCGGCACGCGAGCGAGGGCAGCCGTCATCGCGGGGACGTCCCCCACCGCGAGCACCTCGATGTCACTGCCCTCGAGCGAGAGCCGCGCAGCCCCTGCGATCGCGGCCGCGACGCCGTGGTCGCCGCCCATCGCGTCGAGCGCGACCCTCACCGTGCGTGGTTGCATCCAACCTCCAAGCCAACCCTTCCCCCGTCTTGCGTCGCACGGCCACCGCTGGATCCACGACGACCGGTCGGATAACGGGCGTCCCGAACGACACCCCCGGAGCGCGACGATGACCGATCCCAAGTCCACCAACATCACCTGGCACGGCGCCAACGTGACGCGCGACGAGCGCGAAGCCGTCCTCGGCCAGAAGGGCTGCATCGTTTGGATGACCGGCCTCTCCGGCGCCGGCAAGAGCACCGTCGCCCGCCGCGTCGAGCAGCTCTTGCTCGAGCAGGGCGTGTGGGTCTACGTCCTCGACGGCGACAACATCCGGTTCAAGCTGAACAAGGACCTCGGCTTCTCGGCCGAGGATCGCAAGGAGAACATCCGTCGCGTCGGTTGCGTGGCGGAGTTGTTCGCCGACGCAGGCGCCGTCGTCCTCACGGCGTTCATCAGCCCGTACCGCGCCGACCGGCAGCTTGCGCGCGACTGCGCCCCGGCCGGCC
Organism: Pseudomonadota bacterium; assembly: GCA_046051915.1. Classification (GTDB taxonomy): domain Bacteria; phylum Myxococcota_A; class UBA796; order UBA796; genus JBEIFN01. The sequence continues at coordinate 6,121 of JBJONI010000289.1, read as the reverse complement.
GCTTCGTCGAAGCCCACATCGCCACCTCGCTGGAGGCGTGCGAGGCCCGCGACCCGAAGGGCCTGTACAAGAAGGCGCGTGCGGGCGAGATCAAGGGCTTCACCGGGATCGACGACCCCTACGAGGCCCCGGAGGCCGCCGAGCTCATCGTCGACACCAGCGGCAAGTCGGTCGACGAGAGCGCGCAGGAGATCATCGCCTACTTGCGCGCCAACGGGTTCCTCACCACCTGAGGCCGCGCTCCTCGGACCCAGGTGCATGGGAGGACGTCATGCCTTCGCTCGATGATCTCGCGCTTGAGACAGAGCGCACGCTCGGCGTCCTCCATACCTTCTTCCCCCTGCTGCCGACGTTGGGCAACCGCTGGGCGGCGCGGCGGCCGTTCGCCGGTCGCACGATCGGGCTGCACGTCCACGTGACGCCGGTGACCGCCGCCTTCGCCCGCGAGCTGCAGCTTGGAGGCGCGCGGGTCACCGTCTGTGCCGTCGACCCCGCGACGACCGACGCCGGCGCGACCCAGCTTCTCCGACGGGGCGGTGTGGACGTCCTCACCGTCGGGCCGGCGGTCGACCGCTACCGACACCTGCTACGCCTCGGGCCGGATCTCGTCGTCGACGCCACCGCGGACCTCCTGCGCGAGGCCGCCAACCACCCCCGCGACCGGCTCCGGGGCGCCGTCCTGACGACGCGCACGGCGGTCGAGGGCGCCTTGGAGCTCCTTCCGGCGCCGATCCCCGTGATCAACGCGCACGACACCCGCCTGCGCGACGCGATCAACGGCCGCCTCGGCGTCGCGCGCGTCGCGCTGGAGGCGGTCGGTGAACGAACCGGGTTGCACCTCGCCGGACGCCAGATCGCCGTGGTCGGCTACGGTCCGATGGGGCGCGGCCTCGCCGAGCAGGCGCGTTCGCTCGGCCTCGCTGTCGACGTCGTCGAGATCGACCCCGTCCGACGCCTGACCGCGCATTACGACGGCTTCCGCACGCCGACGTTCGAGGAGGCGCTTCGCCGCGCCGACCTCGTCGTTACGGCGACGGGGAAGCGGCGTGTGCTGCAGGCGACGCATCTCGCGTGGCTGCGACATGGCGCCGTGTTGTTCACCGTCGGCGCCGCGCCCGACGAGATCGACACGCCGGCGATTCAAGCGGCCGCCGAAGAGGTCGACCACCTGCGCGACGGCGTCGTGGCCTACCGGCTCGCGGACGGCCGCACCGTCCTGCTGCTCGGCGCTGGCCGTCCGCTTCACCTGCAACGCACCAGTGGCTCGCACGAGCACCTGATGCTTCACGACGCGCTGATCGGTGCGTGCCTCGGCTGGCTGTTGAGCGGCGAAGTCCCACCCGGGCTCCACGCGGTGCCTCCCGACGTCGAAGCCGAAATCGCACGACTCGCGTCCCAGATCCTCGGCCTCGAAGGTCCGCTCCCATGAGACTCGCCGAGCAACTCGGCGCCGCGGTGACGGCGCTGCGGCAAGGCCGAGCGGCGGACGCCGTCGAGGGGCTGAAGGCCGCGTGGACCGATCCCGCCTTGGCCGAAGCCGAGGACTTGCGCGACCTGCGCGCACGCGTCGGGAGCCTGTTCGCCCAGGCGCTGCTCGAGACCGGTCGCGTCGCGGAGGCCGATCGGGTCTGCCGGGATGCCGTCCGGCTGCTGCGACAGCTCCGCGACACCGAGGGGCTCACGGAGGTCCGCGCGTTGCAGGAACGGATCGTGCGGGCGCTCGCAGAGCTTTCGAACGTCGAAAAGAACCGAGAGGAGGCAGCGAGAGTGGCGGCGACGCCCCTCGCGATGCTGCTGTTCACCGCGACGACCCCCGAAGACCAAGCCCGCGTGCGCGTGCAGAAAGCGAGCGCGCTTTGGACGTCGGGCCACGGTGAGGAAGCGCGCGCGCTCGCCGAGGAGGCGCTGTCGCGCGCTGAAGCGATCCCGAGCATCTCATGGGTGGTCTTCGCCCGGACGCTGCTCGCCGAGATCCACGCCGAGGCCCAGCCGTCCGTCGCCCAAGCCCACCTCGCCACCGCGTTGACGAGGGCCGCGCAAGCGCAGGAATTCAACCTCGTCTCCACGATCGCCCAGACCGCGGCGCAGCTCGGGATCTCGTTGCCGCAGGAGGCCGGGCCTCATGCCGGCCTGGTGACCCCGTGAGGGTGGCCGCGGTCGACGTCGGCACGAACAGCGTGCACTTGCTCATCGCCGAGGTGAGCAGCGACGGGGACGTGCGCCCGATCGACGCGGCGCGGCACCAGGTCGAGCTCGGCTCCGGTGGCCTCGACGCCCACCAACTGACCCCGGCCGCCTTTGACCGTGGCGTGGATGCGCTCACACGAATCGCCGAGACAGCACGGCGGTTCGAGGTCGATGACATCACGGCCGTCGCGACCAGCGCGGTCCGCGAGGCGTCGAACGGACCGCAGTTCGTCCGCGCCGTGAAGGAGGCCTGCGGCGTCCACCTGCGGGTGATCCCCGGCACCGAGGAGGCGAGGCTGGTCTACCTCGGCGTCCGGCCGGCGCTCGACTTGACCAAGGGTCCAGCGCTCCTCGTCGACATCGGGGGAGGAAGCACCGAGTTCATCCTCGCGGACGGCGACGGCCCCCGGACGGTCGCGTCGTTGCACCTCGGCCACATCCGGCTCGCGGAACGCTTTCACCGGGACGATCCCATCCCGGCGGAGACGCGTCAGGCCCTGAAGCGTCACATCAAGGCCGAGATCGCCCCCCTGATGGCGCGGCTGCCTCCGGGATGCTTCGGCAGCTTCATCGGCACGTCGGGGACGGCGCGGGCGGCGACGCGCATGGCGAACGCGCTCGCGGGTCGCGCCTTGCCGAAGCACGACGAGGGCCACGTCACCACCCGAAAGGCGATCGACCGGTTGCTCGAGGACCTCGCTCAGCGCCCTCGATCAAGTTTTGATGAGTTGCCCGCGTTCGACCCGCGTCGGCGCGCGACGCTGTTCGCGGGTGTGACGCTGCTCCGCGAAATCATGAAGGCGACAGGGGCCACCGAACTCACCACCTCCGAGCGCTCGCTTCGCGAGGGGCTCGTCGAGGACTGGATCCGCCAGCACCGCCCCGAGCTCGAGATCAGCCGCACGCTCCAGACGCCGCGCGAGCGAACCGTCGAACTGACGCTTCGCAGGTTCGGGGCAGACCGGTTGCACGCCGAGCAAGTGGCCCAGCTCGCCGAGCGCCTGTTCGACGGGACCGCGCGCCTGCACGACCTCGGCGCCTCCGACCGGTTGCTGTTGCGCGAGGCCGCCCTCCTGCACGACATCGGGCATCACATCTCGGGCGAGGACCACCCGAAACACGCGCAGTACCTGCTCAAAAACGTCCCGCTCCTCGGCTTCACGGCGCCGGAAGTCGCCGTGCTCGCGAACGTGGTGCGGTACCACAGCCGTAGCGTCCCGCGCGCCAAACACGCGGATTTCGCCGCCCTCACGCAGAGCGACCAACGCCGCGTCCGGGTGCTCGCCGGGTTGCTTCGGATCGCCGACGGACTCGACCGGTCCCACAGCCAGCCGATCGCCGAGCTCCGCATGGAGACGGCACGGGGCACCGTACAGATTCGCGCGATCGCCCACCTCGATGCCGACTTGGAGCAATGGGAGGTCGACCAGCGCGTCGATCTGCTCGCCGACGTCCTCGGGCGTCCGGTCACCGTCGTCGTGCAGCGCGACGAGGGCGGGCGATGAACGCGGTGGCGTCGCTGGTGGCGCTGCGTGCCCTCAAGCACCTTCCACGCGCCGGCTGGGTACGGGTCGGCGTCGCGACCCCCGAGTCCGTCGCCGCGCACAGTTGGGGCGTCGCGATGTGGGTGCTCACGCACCTGCCGCCCGGGCTCGACCTCGGTCGTGCCTTGACCTACGCGATCCTGCACGACGCCGCCGAGGCGATCGTCGGAGACATCACGCCCCACGACGGCATCAGCCGCGCCGAAAAGGCGGCCCGGGAGTCGCACGCCGCCCGAGCGCTCCTCGCGCCGTGGCCTCCCCTGCTCGCGGTCTGGGAGGCCTATGAGGCGCAGGAGGACGACGAAGCGCGGTTCGTGCGCCAACTCGACCGCGCCGACATGGCGTGGGAGGCGACGTGCCTCGAACGCGAGGGCGCCGGCGACCTGTCGGCGTTCCACGAGAGCGCCGCGCGTGTCGTCACCGACGAGGTGTTGGTGGCGACGCTGTCGCAACTTCGCGCCAGCGTCGGCGAAACGGCCGCCGACGGCGTAGACTCCACGCTGAGGAGGCCGGGATGACCGCCTGGACCTGGCTGTGGCTCGCGGCGGGCGCGCGCGACGCGCACGCGATCACGATGAACCTCGTGAGCACCACCACGATCACCTCCGCGATCACGGTCGAGGAATACCGGCTGCCCTCGCCGGGCACCGACCTGTACGTCGCGAGAATCAACCTTTGTACGCAAGGGATCTACCTCGACGCCGACCGCTTCAGCACCACGTTCGAGTCGACTGGGACGTTCGCGTCGGGCGTCGGTGCCACCCTCGCCGTGAACGGAGACTTCTACGCGACGGGCCCGACGCGGGTGTATGGCGAAGCGATGGGTGGTGGGGTGCGGTGGCCCTCGCTCAACTCCGGTGGTGGCACCGAGTACAGCGGCGAGTGGTACTACGGCGATTACGGCTGGATCGGTTTCGCGCACGACGCGGTCGTCTACACGCACGCGGGATGGGTCAAGGACAACGCGGCGCAGTTCGGAGGCAACCTCGCGGGCTGGTCTCCGGCGACCAAGCGGCCGACACCGCCGCCAGGCATGTTGGCGATCGCGAGCGGGTTCCCCGAGGTCGTCGTCGAGGGCCAAGTCCGCACCTGCTCCAGCCCGACGGCTTCGAGCTGCTTCCCAGAACGCTCCGACATGCGCGCGCGCCATCCCCGCACCGCGATCGGGGTCACGCAGGACCTGCAAACGCTGTTCCTGATCGTCGCCGACGGCCGAACGAGCAGCAACGCCGGCCTGTACGGCAGCGAACTCGCGGAGATCATGGGGCAACTCGGTGCGTACGAAGCCTTCAATCTGGATGGTGGCGGCAGCAGCCAGATGTGGGCGAGCGGCGGTCGCGGCTACCTCAACGACGTCAATGGCAACAACTACGGGAGCGGCACGCGCTCGGTCCTCAATCACTGGGGCGTGCAGACGCAGAACAGTGCGTTGCGACCGTCGCGTCCGGGGCACTGTGTCACGGCCTCACCGTGCGGCGTGCTCCCACCGGCCGGGGGGACGATCGACGACGCCGACCTCTGCGCGCGCCGTTTCGGGGCCGAGAGCACGTGGCGGCCCGTCAGCGTCGGGGTCGGAGGGAGCGGCCGTTGGACGAACGCGTTCGCGAGTGACGCACCGGACAACTGGGCGTGGTGGCGCCTCGACTTTGAACAGGCCGGCACGTACCGCGTCGAGGTCAGCACCGACCCGACGTACTCGATCCACAACGACGTTCGCTACGAGATCCGTCATGACGGGACGTCGACGTACGTAGAGTTCGACCCCACCGGCCCGGGCCAATGGAAGACGCTCGGTACGTGGGATTTCGCCGCGGGTCCGGACCAGTGGGTCGCGTTCTACGACGATGAGACGACCTCGCCCGGCTCCAACCAGCACATTTTCCTCGACGCGGTGCGGGTGACCCGCGTCGGCGGGTGGTGCGGCGATGGGACGTGCGACGCCGGCGAGGCATGCGCGTGCACGAGCGACTGCCCCGTGGTGGCCGAGGTGCCCGGCAACGGCGCCGACGACGACTGCGACGGGTCGATCGACGAAACGCCACCCCCGCCGCCGCCCGACACCCCCGACACGCCGGCCGACACACCGGCCGACACACCGGCCGACACACCGAGCGACACCCGCCCGACGGACCCGACCGACACACCGCGCCCGGGGGATACGCCTGGCGGCGGCCCCGGCGTCTCCTTGCCGGACTCGGCCGATCCCAACCGCGACACGAGCCTCGGCGGCGGTCCCGGCGGCGTCGACCCCGGCGACTTCATCCCCACCGGCGGCACCTGCACCGGGTGCGACGCGACCGGGGCCCACCCCGCCGGCTGGCTCTTCCTGCTCGGCGCCGCTGCCCGCGCACGGCGGCGTCGCACGGGCCCTTGACGCCTTTCCCCTGCCC
>JBJONI010000288.1:0-10265 GCA_046051915.1 Pseudomonadota bacterium | reverse complement strand
AGTAGTCGTAGGAACGGGGCTTCGTCTTGCCGACGAAGACGCCGATCCCGGCGCTGGCGGTGAACAGCGGGACAACCCGGAGGCCCGGGTCGATGTTGTCGAGGTCGTACTGGAGCTTGTCGTCGACGACGAGGAGGAACCGGCCGTCGAGCTTCAGCGCGATGGCGCGCGTGAGGAAGAAGTTGACGCCAAGACCGAGCGCGGGGGCGGCGCGCAGCTCGCTGCCCGTCTTCTCCAACTCGAACGGGTACCGTTGGGAACGGTCGCGCGAGGCGGCGTCGAAGTTCGGGTTCTCTCCCGCGTAGTACTCGTTCTGCAGGACGAACCCGAGGCCGGCGAACCCGTAGGCGTCGAAGTTGACGACCTTCTCGCCGACGAGGTTGATCTTCCCGTAGAACGGCGCGAATTGGACGCCGAACATCGCGGAGAGCGTGACCTTGTCGAGCGGCTGACGGAAGTCGGGGTCGTTCGCGAGGCGGATCAGCTCGGCCGTCAGCGCCTTGACGTCGCCTTCTTGCGTGTCGGCCGCGTAGGTGAACAGGCCTTGAACCGACAGGTTTTCGTTGAAGTGGTAGCCGAGGCCCACGCCCGCGCTGATGCGCCGCGAGAACTCGTTGTTCGGAACGACGCCGGCTTGCGGCGAGATCTCGAACCGCTTGCCCTTGTAGAAGAAGCGGTTGCGGACCGGGTCCTGCCGGGTCGGCGGGTTGCGGAACGTCTCGAGGGCCTGCAAGCCGGGCGGGGTGGCCTCAGCGTCGGCGTCGTCGGTCCCGGCGGCGCGTGCGCTGCCCCCGATCAAGCTGCCCAAAACCAGCACGGCGGACCAGGCGGCCGTACGGAGGTGCGTTGCGATCATCCAGCCTTCTCCCACAAGTGGCGGGAACGGGGGTTCCCGGGAGGCCGCGTAGGGACTTCCGTCCACACGGTCGGCCACGGCTTCTAGCACGGAACCGCGCCGTTCGGTCACGCGGATTGCGGCGGCCAGCGCCAGACTCGATGAAAATCGAGCGAGAACGTGCTCCGATACGGAGGGTTGCGCGTGTCAAGGATTCGTGCCGCGCGGCGCAGCGCGTCAGGGGCTCGCGCCGCGTAGTCGCCACGGCACGGCGACCCACCCCATGCCGCCGCGGCGGTCGCGCAGCACCGCCCACACGGTGCCCTCTTGCACGCCGTCGCTCGGGCTCGGCGCCGCCCAGTCGGCCTGCAAATAGGGGTCGAGCGTGATCTCTTCGAGCATCGCGCCGGCAGTCGTGTACCAGTGCGCGTAGGGCTGTTCGATCCGCTGCTGCCAGATGCCGTCCGGCCCCAGGTAGAGGTAGGATTCGACGCTGTCGTCGGTGAGGACGAGGCCGATTTCGTACGTCTCACCGGCGTCGACCTCAAGGACCGTCCCCGCGGGGAACAGCGTTCCATCGACCGTCACCCCCCACACTTCCGGGTTGTGGTTGGGGCTCGGCGCGTCGCTCACCACCAGTCGCTTGTACGCGACGGGGATGGCGGCCACGTCGAGTCCGCCGAGCAGCGCCGAGTCGGTCGCGGCCAGGGCGGTCGGGTCGAGGTCTTTGGGCAGGGCCGCCAGCGTGACGGTCACATAGACCCCTTCGCTCGCGGTCCGGGCGTCGAGGCCGTCGAGGAGGTCGGCCGGTGCGGTGTAGGCGGGCGGCAGGAAGGGCTCGAACCCGATGAAGCCTGCGGCTGCCAGGGCTTCGAGCGAGGCGTTTTCGAAGTCGAACGTCGGGTCGATCGCGCAACCGAATCCGATGCCGCCGCCGTCGGAGGGGCACGCGATCCAGGCGGTGCTGCCGAGTTCTCCATCGGGGTCGGTGATCAACGCGCGAAAACGCGCGGTTTCGCCTGGCCGGATCTCCGGCGGGTCCGCGACCACGGCCAAGATCCGCGGCTTGTCGATGCGCCATGCGGGCGAGAGGTCCGCCGGCTTCGGGTACTTGTTGTTGCCGATCGGACACCCGGCGAGCAGCAGGAGCATCAGGGCAGAAGAACGCGGAGTCATGGCCAAAACCGCACCTCGAACCCGAGGTTCGGGATGAAGGGCAGCCCGCGCACGTAGGCGTACTCGGTGCTGTCGTAGTTGTAGACGGTGGCCTCCGGGTTGACCCCGCGCAAGGCGTTGATCAGGTCGAGGTAGAGCTCGACCTCGGCGATCCGCAGCTTCCACGTCTTGTCGACGCGGACGCTGGTCTGGACAAAGGGCGGAAGGCGGTCGCTGTTGCCGCTCCCGATCTGGAAGCTGTTGTAGAAGTCCCCGTCGACGTCGTAGATCGAAGCGTTGGACCTCGTGGTTGGGTTGCCGCTCACGGCTTGCACCTGCAGGCTCAGGCCGAATCCCTTGGGGAACTCGTAGCCGCCTTGGGCGGAGAAGATGTGGGGTTGGTCGAAGTCGAACGGGTACCACACGCCGTCCGAGTCGGCGCTGCCGTCGCGTCGGAAGCTTCGCGAGAACGTGTAGGAGATCCACCCGAAGAAGTGGTTCACGGGCTGGTGGCGAAGGATGACCTCGAACCCGGCGGCCCACCCTTGCCCGGTGTTCGCGAAGGTCTGCGTGCCGCGGCCCGTGAACCCGTCGTTGAACTCGACCAGTCGGTCCATCTTTCGGTAGAACGTGTCGAGGTCCCAGCTCAGCGCTTGGTTGAGCTTGTGCTCAAAGCCGAGAGAGCTGTTCCAAGCTCGCTCGGGCACGAGCCGGTTGGCGGTGCCGAGCCCGATGCTCTCGAAGGGTTGCGGTGGTTGCGTGTACCACCCGGTGCTCGCCTTGAGCGTGCCCTTCATCGGCCCCTTCGTGAACGTGCGCCAACGGAGCGCCGCGCGCCCTTCGAAGCCGCCGATGTAGGTGGGTTCGAGGTCTTGGCCGAAGGTCACGCCTCCGCCGATCACGTACGTCACGCCCGAGTACCGGACGCCCGCCGTCACGATCATCTGTTCCGGGTCGTCGAAGGGTCGCAGCACCGTCTTGACGTAGACGTCGGGGGACCAAGCGGTGCCTTTGCCGTCGAACCCGACCGGGTCCTTCTCGGCGAGGGGATCGTCGAGGTCGGCGAAGCTCACCGAGGATCGGAAGTCGAACCGATACGGCCCACCGATGAAGTCGAGTCCAGGGACCACCTCGACCTTTGGCGTGGGACGCCACGAGAGCTCAGCCCGGAGCTGGGGCACGATGTTTTGGTTGTCGAGCCCGAACGCGTTGCCAACGCCGAACTTGACCGTATCGATGCCGAAGCTCGGCTGGACGAGGAGGTGCAGCGTGTCGGAGACGTCGTGCTCGTACCGGGCGACCACGCGGTGCGACTGGTACAGTGTCGCCAAGCCGCCTTGTGCCGAGGCATCGGTGCCGTTCGCGCGGTCGGCGTCGCTCTCGAGCGTGACCACATCTTGGAACCCGTACACGAAGACTTCGAAGGTGTCGCCGTTGTCGAGCTTGGGGATCCATTTCGCCTGATAGTCCCAGTAGATCGGGCGGATCGAGATGCCTTGGTTCTTCGTGAAGATCGGGATGAAGGCATCGATGTACGATCGTCGGATGCCGGCGGCGATCCCGTGTTTTTTGTCTTTGCCGACATTGCCTTCGAACCACAACTGCGTGTCGAGGATGTCGGTGCTCCAGATCAACCGCTTGTCGGCGAAGGTCGTCTTGCTCCGAACGTTCACCGTGCCGGCGGTGCTGCGGCCGAACTGCACGCCGTAGCCGCCGGGCAGGTAGTCCACGGCTTGCACGGCGTCGGGGTTGAGGACGGAGGTCGTTCCCGTCAGGTGGTAGATGATGGGGATGCGGATGCCGTCGACATAGACGGCGGTGTCCTCCGGGTTGGCACCGCGGATGATCAACAAGCCGGTGCCGAAGGGGGACCGTGCGGCGCCTGGTAGGGTTTGGATCACCTTGACGGGGTCGCCGAAGGTGCCGGGCACCTTGCGGACCTCTGTCATCGTCAAGGTTCGCTCGGTGACCTCCACCTTCGGGCGTTCGGCGACCACCACCATCACGTTGGCGTCGGTCTCGAGCGGTTGGAGCTGCATCGCGACGTCGGTCGCGCGCCCTTCGACGACGGTGACGTCGAGCTGCGCGTTGCGGTGGATGAACGGCGAGACGAGCAGCGTCCAGGTGCCAGCCGGCACCGACAGGAACGCGAAGCGCCCGTCGTCGTCGCTGTCGACCGAGAGGTTCAGGCCCGCGATCGTGACCGTGGCGCCTGCGATCGGTGCGGCGGTGTCGGCGTCGGTCAGCCGTCCGGTCAACGCGGGAGCCGCGGCGACGTCGACCTGCGTCTCCCGCCAGACGAAGACATAGTCGAACCCGAAGGTTCCACCGACGGGACCGGTGGGGGTCATCGCCGGCGTGAAGCGCATGCCTTGCACGGCTTCGAGGGCGGCTTCGTCGAAGCCCGCGCCGACCGGGGTGATCACGCGTGCGTCGAGCAACACGCCCGCGGCGTCCAGCGTGATCTGGACGGGGACTCGAACCTCCGCGACGTCGTGGGGGGCGCCCTCGGGCCAAGGTGCTTCGACCCATGCGGCGACCGCGGGCGGCGCCACGTTCGTGGTGTCGACCGGCGGAGGAGGATTCGGCGCGGAAGGACTCGGCGCGTCGGCGCCGGTGCGCGGCGCCTCCGTCGACGTCGGCTCGGCCGTCGGCGGCGTGGTGCGAGGGGCGCGCGCCCAAGCCGGGGCCGTCACCCCGAGGAGGGCGAGGCAGAGCACAGGAGCAGGCGGGCGACGCAGCGGCACTTGGGGACCCACAGAGACTCGCCGTTGTACCGCATGGGACGGCGGCGCGTCAGGCACATTCCGTCGCAGGATCGTGAACGTCGCCCCGCGCTCCCGTGACGCCGGCACCGACGGCCGCGAGGCGTCGACGTTCTCCGCCGCAAGGCGTCGACGTTCTCCGCCGCGACGTGGGGAGGGCCGAGACGAGCAAGGCCGCCCCCGGAGGGACGGCCTTGAAGGAATGGGGTGAGGTGGCACCCGGATTCGAACCGGGGAATCACGGATTTGCAATCCGTTCCCTTAGCCACTTGGGTATGCCACCAGCGGGGTTCAAGTATCGCGTCCGGAGTCCGTGTCAAGGACGCGGCCCCCCGTGCGACGCGTTAGGGGCGGGCCAAGTCGGGGGAAGGATGCGCGACGCGATCGATCGGTCGATGGGGCTCGACGGAACCGCGGAGGGCGGGCTGTGGGCCGCCTCGGCCAGCGGACGTCCGCCGGCGCGGCCGGGTGCACCGCGGCCCCTTCCTGGGGGTCGGCCCACCGCGGGAACGGTTCGCCGTCCGACGGCATCGCTGCCGCCGACGTCGCGGCCGCCTCCACCGCCCTCACGGTCCTCGGGCGGGTCAGGCGGCGGCTGGGCGTGGCGTTTTGGGGCTTGGACCACGGCGGCGGCCGCGATCGCAGGCGTCCTCGCGGGGGCCGTGTACTGGTTCGAGATCGTGCGCCACCCCGGGCCCGAGTTCACCCGCCGCGCCATCCTAAACGTCATCGCCGATGAATCCCCCGTCTACTTCAATGACGGTGAGACGCGTCTCGGCGCGTTTTTTGAGGACGAGCATCGGCAGCAGGTCGAGTGGGAGGACCTGCCGCCGGCGTGGACCGCTGCGATCGTGGCGGCCGAGGACGAGCGCTTCTGGTCCCACGCCGGCTTCGATCCCCTCGGCATCGCGCGCGCCATGAAGGACAACCTGCTCGCGGGCCGTCTCGTCGCCGGCGGCAGCACACTGACCCAACAGACAGCGAAGAATCTTTTCTATCGGCCCGACCGTTCCCTCGGTGCCAAGTTGGACGAGGCGCTCGCGGCGTTGCGGCTGGAGCAGCATTTCACGAAGGCCGACCTGCTCACGTTCTACGCCAACCAGTTCCATGTGGCCGGCAATGGGCGCGGGCTCGGCATCGCGGCCAGACACTTCTTCAACAAGCCGCTTGGCGAGCTCACCACGGTCGAAGCTGCGTTCCTTGCGGGGATGGTCAAGGCGCCTGCCGCGTACGATCCCTTCTCGTCCGACCCTGCGAAGGCCGAGGCGGTGCGGAAGCGCGCGCACGATCGCACCGTCTACGTCCTGCGGCGCCTCTCGGAGGCCCCGCTCGCGCGGCTGATTGGGGACGCCCGGCGAGCGCCAGAGGGGGCAACCGCGGCCTGGGCGCAACGCGACGCGGCGATTCGGGCCGCCGTCTCCGATGCGCAGAAGGCGCTCGCCGAGGGCTTCACCTTGGAGTTCTCGAAGGGCACCTTCCGCTACGACAGCTCGGCGGTGCTCGACGAGGTGCGTCGGCGCCTCGCCGAGCGGCCGTTTGTGGACATCCTCCGCGCGGCTGGCGTCGAGGATCCTGCCAAGGCCGGCCTGAAGGTGATCACGACGCTCGATGCCGAGGTCCAACGCGCCGCGGTGTACGGCATGTGGCACCACCTGACCGAGCTCGGGACGATGATCGAGGGGCGGAAGGCCGCGGACTTCGTGTTGGCGGACGCGCGGCCGCCGCGCGTCGATCCGGGAGAGCCGCTCGTCCCCACCGAGTTCCGGACGGCCAAGGTGGTCGGGCCCGAGGGGGCGAAGGGGAAGGTTACGCTCGCGCTCGACCTGGGCGGCGTCGGATGCACCGTGGACCGCGCCGGCCTTGGGCGTGTCGCCAACGCGATCGAACGCGGTCGCTCGAAGAACAGCGGTGCGACCGCTTCGGCCGGTGCGGTCGATCGGCTGGCGTCGGAGTTGCCGAAGGACGCGATCGTCTACGTGAGCGTGCGCGAGGCGACCCAAGGCAAGTCCGCGACGTGCGACCTCGAGCTACGGCCGGAGGTGCAAGGCGCGGCGATGGTGGTCCAGAACGGCGAGATCCGCGCCATGGTCGCGGGCAACGACAACAAAAACTTCAACCGCGCGACCGCGTTGCGCCAGTTCGGCTCGACGTGGAAGTCGCTGGTCCTGCAGGCTGCGCTCGAACTTGGATGGTCTCCGACCGACATGGTTCCCAACGCGCCGACGACGTTCTCCTTCGGTGGGACGTCGTGGTCGCCGACCAAGGGTCATGCGTCCGCCGATCAGGTCTCTGTCGCTTGGGCTGGGATTCAGTCCGAGAACATCGCCTCGGTGGCGTTGATGACGCACCTGCTCGACAAGCTGTCGATGGACCAAATCCTCACGGTCGCGCGCCGGGTGGGCCTCGACCGGGAGGCCAACGAGAGCGCCGGGGCGTATCGGCGTCGGTTGGGGGAAGCGGGGCTGGTGTTGGGGTCGGGGGCGGTCGAGGCGCCGTTGGTCGCGCGCGCACGGGCGGTCGCAGACGCTGCCCACCCGGGGCTGGACGGCGTGGCGACGATCGCCGCCGGCGGATTGGCCGCGTGGCCGACGCTGCGGGATCGACGGGAGGCCTGCCTGGCGGCCCTGCAGGACGCACGGGCGGCTTGGGCGGCGGCGGCGCCCGGACCGACGTCGTTGGTCGTCAGGTCGGCGGCGGACGGCGCGCTGACGGTGTGGTGTGGAGAAGGGGGCGAGGGCTGGACCTCGCTCGCCGCGCACCCCGTCGGGGAGGGGGCGCTGCCGGACGACGGCGCGCTCTGGCTCGCGCCGGGCGTTTCGGTCGCTGCGGTCGACGCGTTCGGAGAGGGTTTGGCGAGGGCCGAGGAGGAGCGGGCGCAGGGCCTGCTCTCGACGGACCCCCTCGATCCGGTGAACTTGACGAGCTTCCGTGACTTCCGGACGCTGGTCTCGATGCGCTACCTCCGCAAGCTCGCCGCTCGGTACGGCGTCCAGACACCCGTCAAAGAGGTGCTGAGCCTGCCCCTTGGCGCGGTGGAGATCACGCTGGAAGAAGCCGTCAAGATGTACGAGGGCATCCTCACCGGCATGGTGTGGTCCTACCCTGGGGAAGCCGCGGGGGCGGGCGCGCGCGTGGCGGCCCAGCCGTTCCCGGCGTTGCTGATTCGCGAGATTCAGACCGTGGAGGGTCGCGTGCTGTACCGGGCGAAGCCCGAAGCTGCGGCTTCCGGGGCCCCGGAGTCGCACGCGATGACGGCCGACATCCTGCGAAACGTGGTGGAACTCGGGACGGGGAAACGTGCCAAAGGTGCGGTCAAGGCGCTCGGTCAGCCGGTGCCGTTTGGCGGTAAGACAGGGACGACCAACGACGCGCGGAACGTCGCGTTCTTGGGGTTCCTGCCCCAAGTGACGCGCGCGGAGACGACGATGGATGGCGCTTGGACGCTTGGCGTCTACGTCGGTTACGACGACAACCGTCCGTTGAAGCTTGGGAACAGCGCACTGTCGGGCGCCACGGGCGCGCTGCCCGCTTGGACGACGATGGCACAACGGATCGCGCAGCTCCCGGTGTACGCCTACGGCCGTCCGCCGGCTGACGGTTGGTACGCGCTCGGCGGGCCTGCGCTGGAGCCCTCGGGGGTCCCCGAATCCCCGGATGCGACCGTGCTCGTTCGCATGCGCGCGCTGCAATTGGCGGTCGACCCGGCGCTGGAGGATGCCGACGCGGTTGCCGACGACGTCCCGGTCGCGCCGTCGACGACGACGTTTGAACTTCCGGCGGCCCCGTCTGCATCCGCGGGGTCGGCGTCGCCCAACGAGGCCCCCCCGGCCGCCCCATCCGCGCCCGACGGACCTTCGACCCCGCCGTCGCCCGACGCGCCTGCGACGGCCGTCGCGCCTGCGCCCGCGGAGCCACCGGTCGTGGGCATCGACGCCACGCCGGGGCCGGCGCACCTCGATGATCCGCCAGAACCCGACAAGGCCCCTGCGCCCGAAGGCGACGTGGAGGCGCCGTGAGGTCCGCGTGGCTTGTAGGGGCGTGCGCGTCGGGTTGCAGCCTCTGGTCCGCCGCCGACGGGCCGGTGGTTCGCCCCGCTGTCGCTGTCGTCGGCGTCCTCGACCCGACGCCGTCTGTCGGTGAGGTGTTGCCCTCGCCGCGTCCACGGGTCGGCGAGGAAGGCTGGTTCCTCCTCTCGGCGATGTTCCCGACCGAGGCGCCGGTGACCGATCGCTTCGGCGTCCCGACCGACCGAACCGAAGCGCGCGGCGGGGAAGCCGTCGGCGTCCTCGATCTCGATCAGGACGGGGATCACGACGCGGTCCTCGTGAACGGCACCGATTGGTTCTACGTGTTGCGCAACGAGGGCAAGGGCGACGGCGCGCTGCGCTTTTCGCTGCAAGCGGTGCTGGATGGTCCGCCGGACGACGGTTTCAGCCACCGCGCCAAGGGCCTCGGGTTGCACGACTTCGACAACGACGGCGATCTCGATCTGTGGCTCGCCAACCAAGGGCGGGGCGGCCTGATCACCTACAAGCGGGACCCGCCGGTCGACAAAGGCCTGTACCGGTCCGCCGGCCACAGCACATGGACGAACGTGGAAGGATCGTGGGTGCCAGAACCGCGCGGGCTCGACGGCGCGGGCTCGAAGCGCACGGCGGTGTTCGACGACTTCGACGGGGATGGCTGGACGGACGCTTGGTTGGGCGTCTCGTCGTACTATGGCATTTGGTACGCGGGCGGGAATGAGCCTTCGCAGTTGATTCCAGGGCGCAAAGTGCATCGTTTTGGTCGTGACCAGGCGGCCGCAGCGTTCGTCGTACCTCCGCAATTTTTCGCCGACGACTCGGGCGCGAGCGTGAAGAACTTCAAGGCGTCGATCGCCCGTGATCTCGACGGCGACGGTCGCGCGGAGCTCGTCGTGGGCGGGATCGCCGACCTCTGGGCGAACGCCTCGTTCGATACGCAGGACCCGAGCGAGGTGGGGTTTCAAGGTGGCTGGGATCGCGGCCTGTTCGTGTTCCACAACCAGTCGACGCCCGGCAACGCGCGTATGGTCGAGGTCGGCAACGACGTCGTGGAGGGTGGCGCGCACGGGACGCTTGGTCAGGGGCACGTCCACTCGATCCTGGCCTTGGATCTGGACCATGACGGCGACCTCGACCTGATCGCGAGCGGGAACAAGGGCAGAATGTCCGCAGGGACCCTCGAACACAACGCCCCGATCGTTCGGGTGCTGCGCAACGATTCACAGCCAGGTACCTTGCGGTTTTCGGACATGACTGAGGCGTCTGGGCTCGGCTTCCTCAACCGCACGGAGGGCTTGCCTCCGCCGTACCCGATCGCGGCGACGGAGGACGGCGTCACGATGACCCTGTTCCCGGCGATGATGGCCGGGGTCGCGGTCGACGTCGACCTCGATGGCGACCAGGACCTCGTGTGGGTCGACCGACAGACGTTCTCGGAAGACCCCGACTCGGGGGCGGTGTACGGGCTCGGTGCCTTCGTGTTTC
>JBJONI010000287.1:0-3665 GCA_046051915.1 Pseudomonadota bacterium | reverse complement strand
TCGACCGCGACGGCGCCGTTCTCCACGAGGGTCGTCACGCACCCGAGACGCTCCAGCATCATCCGGATCACCTGCTGATTCACCGCGTTGTCCTCGGCGACGAGGATGCGAGGCGGATCGGTCGGCGCTTCGTTGGTGAGCAGCTCGACGGTCGCGGCCTGCGGGTGTGTGGCGGTGTGCGTGTCGTCTCCGCGACCGTGGATCGTGGTCTCTTCGGTCACGTCCGAGTGCTCCTCGGCGTCGACGGGCGCGCTTGCCACGGCCATGCTCTCGATCGGGAGCACCACCTGCAGCGTGAACGTCGTCCCGTGGCCGGGCCGGCTCTGGAAATCGAGCGTGCCCTCCATCTGCGTCGCCAGTTCCCGGCTGACGGACAGGCCGAGGCCGCTGCTCTGGACGCCCCGGGTGATCGTCCGCGCGCCCTGCTCGAACGGCTCGAAGACGCGACGCGCGAACTCGGGGGCGATGCCGATGCCGGTGTCGTTCACTTCGACGGTGACCCGGACGTGGCCGTCCGAGAGCCGCGTGGAGGTAACAACGACCCGAACGTGGCCTTCGTCGGTGTACTTGACCGCGTTGTTGACGAGGTTCGCGAGGATCTGCCGCAGCCGGAGGGGATCGCCGAGGACGACGAGGTCGTCCCATCCTTGGGTGAGGAGCCGGAGGTCGAGCCCCTTGCGCTCCGCCGCCGGCCGCTCCTGTGCGACGACGTCCTCGACGGTCTCGAGGACGCGGAACGGCGCCTGCGCGAGCCGAAGCCCACCGGCGCGAAGCCGCGAGAGGTCGAGGATGTCATTGACGAGGTCCGCCATCGACACCGCGCTCGCGCGAAGCGTGCGGACCCAGTCTCGTTGGTCGTGCCGGAGCGGGCTCTCGAGGAGGAGGTCGGAGAGCCCAAGGATGCCGTTGAGGGGCGTACGGAACTCGTGGCTGACGCTCGCGAGGAAGGCGTCACGGGCTTGAATGTCGTACTGGACGGACTGACGGGCGCGCGATTCGCGGATCGCCGCGGTAAACCCGAGGAACAGGAGGACGGACAGCGTACCGACGAGGAACACCGCGTGCCGGCGGCCGGAGATGCCGTCGACCCACGGCGCGTCGCTGAAGTCGACCTCGAGGACGGCCGCCACCTCGTCGGAGGCGTCGAGATGCAGCGGGTACCAAGCTCGCACCACCCGATGCCGGTGGTCGTGGTCGTCGTGCGCCTCAAGGGGGAAGCTGGCGACGCCTCGGAAGGCCAGCCCGACGCCGCCGAGGTCCTCGTGGGGGTACGGGCGCGCGAGGGGGCTGTCGCTGGCGAGCGGCTGCGGATCGCCGTCGGCGACCACCACCGTGGCGTTGCCGGGGTCCTTCGCGAGGATGCGCAACGCGGCCACGGCTGCGTTGCTCCGCTGCCAGGTGCGCAGTTCGAGGGGAAGCTCGGTCCAAGCTGCGTCGCCAGCCAGCGTCGTCGGCGTCCGGGGCGGCAGCCCGCGCTCCGTGAGCGTGTCGACCCAGTTGCGGGCGTACAAATCAAGCATCGACGCCACCCGGTTCGCGTCCCACGTCGCGAGCGCGATCGCCGAGGTGATCGTGATCAGCGTGATCGCGCCGATCGCTGTCGCCGTCCACGCGTCGAAGAGGTTGATCCCGAAACGACGCCGGAGGATCCACACGGTGGCCGCAGCGGTACCTAGGGAAGCCACCGCGAACGCGAGGAAGTCGACGCCCTCGACCAACGATAGCGGCACGGACTCGAACATCGCCCACCCTGTGCGTGGAACCTACCACATGCGCGCGCCGGCGTCCGCCGGCGTTAAATTTCTGCCGGCCTGCACCGGCAGGTTGCGTTGTGCCTGGGTGGCCGCCTGGTCGCTGCCCGCTTACGCCGATGTGCACCTTGCCGGGGTGCCCATGTTGTCTGACGTTGTTCCGCTCGCGCTGACTTACGACGACGTCCTTCTGGTGCCGCGCGCCTCCAACGTCCTCCCGGCCGAGGTGAGCGTTGCGACCACGCTCGGCGCGGTGAACCTTCGGATTCCGCTGCTCGGCTCCGCGATGGACACGGTGACGGAGTCCGCGATGGCGATCGTGCTCGCCTCGCATGGCGGGATTGGCATCGTCCATAAGAACCTGTCGTTGGAACGGCAGGCCGCCGAGGTCGCGCGTGTCAAAGGCGCCGAGGTTCCGTCTTGGACCCCGCGGTTTGCTGGTCCCGCGGCGGTGGACGCGGCCGGGCGTCTCGTCGTCGGGGCCGCGCTGGGGGTCGGCGGCGACCGCGACCGGCGGCTGGCGGCGCTCCTCGAAGCGGGCGTAGACCTTGTTGTCATCGACACGGCGCATGGGCACAGCCGCGGCGTCCTTGAAGCCACGCGGGCGGTGAAGGCCGCGCATCCTGGCCTGACGGTTGTCGCGGGCAACATCGCCACGGCCGAGGCGGCGCGTGCGCTGTTCGACGCAGGTGCGGACGTGGTCAAGGTCGGTGTCGGCCCTGGCTCCATCTGCACGACCCGCATCGTCGCAGGCACGGGGGTTCCACAGCTCACGGCGGTGGCCGAAGTGGCGGCCGTCGCGCGGGCGTACGGTCGCCAGCTGATCGCCGACGGCGGCCTTCGGTCGTCGGGCGACATCGCCAAGGCCGTCGGGGCCGGGGCCGACGCGGTGATGGTCGGATCGATGTTTGCGGGCACGGACGAGGCGCCGGGTGACACGATCCGCGTCGGGAACAGCCGCTACAAGGTGTACCGCGGCATGGGCTCGATGGAGGCGATGGAAGCGGGAAGCTCGGATCGCTACTTTCAGGATCGTAGCGCCGACCCTGAGGCGATCGTCCGCAAGCTGGTGCCGGAGGGCGTGGTGGCCCGCGTGCCGCACCGGGGTCCCGTGGGGGAGATCGTGTACCAGCTGATTGGCGGGCTTCGCTCCGCGATGGGCTACTCGGGCGCGGAGGACCTTGCGACGATGCAGCGCGTCGCCCAGTTCGTTCGGATCACCAACGCGGGTCTGCGAGAGAGCCACGTCCATGACGTCGACATGATCGAGGAAGCGCCCAACTATTCGGTTCGCTGAGGCTCAGGCGGGCAGCAGGCCCGGCACGTAGGCGTCGAGCGACTCTGGGTTGAGCAGGGCGTCGCGGTTGGGGACGGGCTCACCGCGCAACGCTTGCAGGACGGCGATCTCGACCTTTTTTCCGCTCATGGTCCGTGGGACGGCGGCGACGGGCAGCACGTGCGTCGGGACGTGCCGGGGCGAGGCCTGAGCGCGAATCCTTGCCTTGATCTTCGCGATCAGAGCGTCTTCCCACGTCACGTCCGCTGCCGGAACGACGAACAGCGCGATCTCGACGTCGCCGGCGCGAGGCCAGCCCACCACCACACAGTCGGACACCTCGGGCATCGCCTCGACGGGCCCGTAGATCTCGGCGGAGCCGATCCGGACGCCGCCGGGGTTCAGCGTGGCATCGGATCGGCCATGGACGACGACGCCGCCGCGTTCCGTGACCGTGATCCAATCGCCATGACGCCACACGCCGGGGAACTGGTCGAAGTACGCGCGACGGTAGCGTTCACCGTCGGGATCGTTCCAAAAGCCGACTGGCATCGATGGGAACGGGCGTGTACACACCAACGCCCCCCGCGTACCCACGAGCGGCGCCCCCTTTGGCGACCAAGCTTGTACCGCCATCC
>JBJONI010000286.1:0-3035 GCA_046051915.1 Pseudomonadota bacterium | reverse complement strand
CAACATGGCGCGCGGGACGGCCCGGATGTTGGGGTTTGAGCTCAGCGTCAACTTCGATCGCCCGTACTCCGCCTTGTCGACCCCAGAGTTCTGGCGTCGGTGGCACATCACCCTGTCGAGTTGGGTCGGGGACTACGTGTACACCCCGCTGCTCCGCTCGGGCCGCCCTTCGATGCTGCGCACGACCCTCGCGTTGTGGGTCACGTTCCTCGTCGTCGGCCTTTGGCACGGTGCAAGCTGGAACTTCATCAGCATCGGGGTGTGGAACGCGATGTGGATGACGTTCTACACCTTCGCCATCCCATCGATCCCCGTCCGATGGCGCGAGAACCCGATCGGCCAGGTGATGGCCTGGGCGTTCCATACCTGCTTCGTGCTGCAGGTCACCGGGTTGATGTTCCGGGAGTCGACGATGTCGCGCGTGTTCCAGCACCTCGCTGGCGCGTTGGATCCGGTGGAGCCGCTGGAATGGACCGCAGCCGGCATGGTCTTCTCCATGGCGGTGCTCGGGACCCTCCCCGAGAACCTCGCGCAGTGGGTGGAGGATCGCGTCTGGCCGCGCCTCGACGCCGCACCGTGGGGATGGCCGGTCAAGTCGACGCTGTGGGCTTGCGGCATCGTCGCGATCTACCTGTTCCATCGCGATGTGAGCGAGGACTTCATCTACTTTCAGTTCTGAGGGAGGCGGCGTTGTCTACGCTCGTCGAACGCGTCCGTTCCCGGTCCACGCGCACGGATCGTGCCCTGACCTTCGTGGTCGACGGGGAGGCCGAGGAGCTGCATTGGTCGTGGGCCGACCTGGCGTCGCGAATGGAGGCGTCCGCGGCTGCCGTCGCGGGCCTCGCTCAGCCCGGCGACCGGGTGTTGCTGCTCTACCCGCAGGGCTTGGACTACGTCGCGGCCCTGCTCGGCTGCATGGCCGCGGGCGTGTTGGCGGTCCCGTTGCAGCCTCCGGGCCGGCATCGCGCGGCCGCCGCCTTGCCCAAGCTGGAAGCGATCGCCGCAGACGGTGGCGTCGTCGCTGTCCTCACCGTCTCCAGCCTCGTGCAGGAGATGCGCGATCTCGTTGGCCGCTGCGCGCCGCTCGCCGGAGCCCGCCTGCTCGCGACCGACGGGTCTGAGGTGCCATCCACGCCGATCGTGCGGCCGTTGTCGCCCGACGACACCGCGTACCTGCAGTACACGTCCGGCAGCACGTCCACGCCGAAGGGCGTGGTGGTGAGCCATCGCAACCTTGCGTACAACCTGATGGACTTCGCGGAAGGCTACGGGCATGACGCGTCGTCGGTGATGGTCAGCTGGCTGCCGACCTTCCACGATCTCGGATTGGTCTACGGCGTTTTTCTGCCGCTGCAGTTGGGTTTTCGCGCTGTCCTCCTCGACCCGATGCACTTCTTGGCTCGTCCGATGCGTTGGTTGGAAGCCATCGATCGTCACCGGGGAACCCACGCCCCGGCGCCGAACTTCGCGTTCGAGCTCTGTGCCGCCAAGTCGACGGCTGCGGCACGGGCGGCGCTCGACTTGTCGTGTTGGAAGGTCGCGCTGAATGGGGCCGAGCCGATTCGCCACGCGTCGGAAGCGCGGTTCGTCGAGGCGTTCGCGGAGGCCGGCGTCCGCTGGGCGACGTTGAGCCACGCCTACGGGATGAGCGAGGCGACCGCGGTGATCAGCAAGGAGCCCCTCGGGTCTCCGCGACGGTGGTTTGACTTCGACGAGGCGGCGCTGCGGGATCACCGGGTGGTGGTGCGGGCCGACGGGTCGCCGGGCACACTCCGTTTTGCCGGTTGCGGGGCCCCGACCCACGAGACGGTCGTCGTCGCGGTCCACCCCGAGACACGCGCGGTCCTTGGGGAGGACGCCGTGGGCGAGTTGTGGGTGGGCGGTCCGACGCGTGCGGAGGGCTACTGGAACAACCCCGAGGCGTCCGCGGAGACGTTCGCGGCCTTCACGGCGGACGGGCGGGGACCCTTCTTGCGGACCGGCGACCTCGGGGTCGTCGTCGACGGCCAGGTCGTCGTCACGGGACGCTGGAAGGACCTCGTCATCCTCCGCGGGGAGAACCACTACCCGCAGGACCTTGAGTGGGCGGCAGAGCGCGCGCACCCGGCCCTTCGACCGAGCGGTTCGGCGGCGTTCTCCGTCGCCGCGCCCGAGGGGGAGCGGCTCGTGTGGATCGGCGAGATCGCCACGACGGGACCGAGTGACGTGGATGCGGTGTTTGGGGCCGTTCGGGAGGCGTTCGGCACCCTCGGGCTGGCGGCGGACGCGCTCGTGCTCGTCCCCGCGCGGACGCTGTTCAAGACGTCGAGCGGCAAGATCATGCGGCGTCGCATCGCGGCGGCTTGGGCTGCTGGAGAGCTCCCCACGGTCGCGACCTGGTCCAGGCCCGCAGCGGAGGCTCCGGTCGCGGGCGACGACGCGCCGCGCGAGCTTTCGGAGGTTTGGTCCGACCAACTCGCGGCCCTGCCCCCCGGCCCGCGGGCAGCGGAGCTGCGGGCACGCATCCTCGGACGCGTCGCCGCGATCACGGGGCTGCCGCTGTCGGCGCTGGATGCCGAGACGCCCCTTCGCGAGTTGGGCTTGGACTCGGTCGCGGCCGTGGAGCTCGCGGACGCGCTCGCGCGTGGGCTGGGCCGCCCGGTCGACGTGACCGCGCTGTTTGAGTACCCAACGGCGCGAGAGCTCGCGGCGCACCTGCTCGCGCCAGCGGTCGGTTCCGTGCCGACGACGACTGCGAACGCCCCCACCACGGCGCCGGCGCCGCTCGACGACCTCGGGGCCGACGACCTCGCCGCGCTCCTGCGCGCGGAGCTCGACGACCTGTGAACCACCTGCACGAGGCCGTGGCGAGGCTCGAAGGCTGGACGGCGTTGGCCGAGGCACGGGGTTGGCCTCGACTCGGGCTGGGCCTGGCGCCGCATGTCCGCCGGCTCTCCGAGTCGTACAACCTCACGGGCCACGCCCCTGCTCGGTGGGATCCGGGGCTACAGTCCGCCCGCCTGTTGTTCTTCTTGCCTCGCGATGTCCTCAAGACC
>JBJONI010000285.1:0-5314 GCA_046051915.1 Pseudomonadota bacterium | reverse complement strand
GCTGCGCCGTCGTGCGTGCCGGTGGCGCCGTCGCGGACGCTCGTCGGCGATCCCCAGGCGGGGCTCGTCGTCGCGCCCGAGGCCGCCGCGCATGGTCGTCCGCTCGACGTCGCCGCGCGGAGCCGACTTGCTCGTTGGGATGTCTGGCTTCCGAAGGGAGACCATACGCTCGCGCTCCCTGGGGGCGGCTGGATCGGTGGCGTGAGGCTGGACGTCGATCGCCTGGAACGCATCGAACCGCTGCCGCCGCAGGTCGAGGTTCGTCCGGATCCCCCACGCGACGCGGGCACGTCGGCGGCTTGGACGTCCGCGGCTGTCCGAGGTGTGGCACCGGTCTCCGCGATCTACCTTGGGCCGATCGTCCGCCGCGCCGATGCGGGAGAGGGTCGGGTGTGGGTGGCGCTCGACGATGCCCCGACGCTCGGCCGGCCGCCGGAGGAGCTGCTGCTGCGGATGCTGCCGGGCCACGACGCGGACGCGCCGTGCCGTTTGGACGACGGGATGGAGGCGACGTGGGTCGCGGCGCGTCCCTCGTCGTCGGTGCTCGTGCGACGGGTGGCGGAGGATGCCGGTTGGCCGAGCGTGACGGGCTGCGAGGCTTGGCTCGCTTGGGAGGGTTCCGTGCCGGCCGGCGTCGCGCAGCGTAGCGCGCGCGTGCAGGATGTCTGGCTCCCCGGGGGGTGGCGGGAGCTCGCGCTGCCGGCCGCGCCCGACGGCCCCTCCGCCCTCCGCGTCGCGGTGGGTGACGAGCCGATCGAGGTGCGGTGGCGGGACGGCGAGGGGCACGAGGGCGGCACGATCCTCGCGCCGGTGCTCGGCGAAGGGCGCTGGCAGCCCGCGGACGGGGGGCCTGCGGTCAGCATCGTCGAATTGCCGGTCTCTACATCGTCGTCGACGCTGTGGGTCACGGTGTCCGCACCGACGTCGATCCGCTGGCGGGCGCCCCTCGCGCCTTCGAACGACCCGTCGCGGGCCTTGGAGGCGGAGCCGGTCGCGCCCACGGGCGACGCCGCACTCAGCCCCGTCGCGCTCGCGAGGGCGGTGGCGGACGCTCCCGACGCGGAGGCGCGTCGTTCCTTGCTGTTGGAGCGCGCCAGGACACGCCTTGCGGCCGGTGACCCCCGTGGGGCGCGCCGGGATGTCGCGCTCGCCGGCGGCGATCCCGCCCTCGAAGCCGTCGTCGGCCGCCAGATCGCCGACGCCTTGAGGACGGTCCTCGACGTCGCATGGGCGCCTACGGGGAACGCCTGGGTGCTCGAACGCGATCTCGCCGACCCGGCGGCGCTCGCCGACGCGTTGACGGCGGCGTCGGAGGCCGACTACGCGACCCTAGCGCGTTGGGTGACCGGTCGCAGCCAGGCGGTCGCTTGGGCGCGGGCGGGTCGCACGCAGATCCTGGACGCGGCGCAAGCGATCGTCGCCTACCAAGCCACCTCGCTCGACCCGGTGCTCGCCGCCGACCCAGCGCTGGGAAGCGCGCGCGCGTGGAGCCGTTGGACGTCGGTGGCGGGTCTGTCGGAGACGGCCTCGCGGACGGTCGCGTTGCCGCCGAACGCGTCGCGCTCGGAGGGGCCGGACCCCGTCGTGTTCCCCGAGGCTTGGGATGGGGTGCAGCGCGTGGACCTCAGTGGCGACGTGATGTGGCCGGGGGGCACGCCCCTCGAGGTTTCGGCGCGGTGCTTGGCGCGTGAGCCCGCCGCCGTCTCCTCGTGCGTGGTTCGTCGGCTCGACGCCCAGGGCCGCGTGCTGTCGCGTCAGGAGCTTGATCCCTGGGGGCTTTCGACGGCGCTCGCTTGGCCGGCGACACCCGGGCCGACGAGGCTGGAGGTGCGGTCGTCGGGTGACGTGGTGGCCGAAGTCGCTTGGCCCGCCGACGTCCCGTATCCGGTTGCGACACGGACGGTTCGAGCGCTCGGCGCGTCAGGTGTCGCTCGTACGCGCATCGCGGGGCCCACGGTGCTCCGGGCAACGCTGTGGGACCCGTCCGATCGGGCCGCGCGCCTGTGCCTCGGCGGCTCGGCGACGTGCGTGCCGTTCGGGCCGCCGGATGGGACGGGCGTACGGGTTGCGCTCGTCGGTTGGCCGACCGCATCGCCGGTGGACGTCGAGGTGGTCGCTTGGCCAGACGCGCAGGTGACGCTGAGCCAGCGCGAACCGGTGCCAGCGGGCCTGGAACCTGCGATCCACACTGCCCTCGTCCAAAAATCACCGGTGGTCGCGGCGGGCGGCACGCTGCCGGCGCCGCTGGATGACCCAGGCGCCGTGGCGATTCTGCCGCCGTCGCTCCCCCTGCCCGTCGCGGCTTGGGGCGCCGTCGCCGTCGATCTGGGGTCCCCGGATGAGGATCTCGAGGCGATCCCCGTTTCGCTCCGTGTCCTGACGTCGGCCGGTGTGTCGTCGCGACCCTCCGCGGCGCCCGTGTGGGTCGAGTCGACCATCGGTGCGTGGGCCGCGCCACAAACGCCCACGGTGGGGCGCTGGACGGGTGCGGTGGAGACGTGGCAGACGTGGGGTGCGTCTCGCCTGTGGGCGCGTGCGGAGTTCGATACCCGCTTCGGAGGGGGCGACGGGGGGGTTCCGTTCGCCTTCCGCGGGACGGGAGAGGTCGGGGCGGCGCATCGTGTCGACGCCTGGCTCGATCTCCGAGGCAGCCTCACGGTCGACGGCGCCGCGCGCTCCGGGACGGCGGGGGCTGCTAGCGTGGCCGCGGCTTGGACCGATGCCACCCGTGCGGCGACCCCGACGGTGTTGTGGTCGGGGTACCGAGAGGCGCATCCGTTCGTGGGCGCGCTGCGCGGGGAGGTCCGGCTGTGGCCGTCCCCTTGGGTCCGGTCGCGGATCTGGGGCCGCGCCGTGAGCAACGCGCCGGGCGATCCGCGGCCCGTCGACGCCGCGAGTGGGGGCTTGGACGTCCGGGTTGCGTTGCCAGGGCTTCGCCTGCTGGCCGGCGCTGGGATCGAGCACCGTCCGACCGATGCGGACCGGACGACGGCATGGACCTCGCCGACCGTGCACGCCGAGGCCGAGGCGATGCTGTGGACCAAGTCGCGGGTCGCGGTGCTTCTGGGCGGAGAACTCGACGCCGTCACCGCGTTCCGTCGCGTCACCGCGGCGCTTCGCCTTCAGGTGTTGTGGGACGGCCGGCCCGGGCTCGCCGACCTTCGTCCGCGCACCGTCGACGCGAGGGAAGGCCTCGCGTGGCGTGAACCCGGGCGATTCGTGCCCCTCGATCCGGTGCCCTGAGTCCGATCTTCGGCCGCTGCGAGCGGTGGGCTCAGGCGCGCTCCGCCTCGAGGAGGCGACGTGCCTCGTCCGCCGCACGCGCCCGCCCGATGTCGAAGCGGACGAGGTCGCGGTACAGCCGGTCGGCCTTCCAACGCCGCCGCACGCTCCCAAACACGTCGGCCTTCCGCCAGGTGGCCGCCCAAGCCGCGGCGAAGCCAC
The DNA here is from genome assembly GCA_046051915.1 of Pseudomonadota bacterium. GTDB lineage: Bacteria > Myxococcota_A > UBA796 > UBA796 > JBEIFN01. Next base: position 1,870 of record JBJONI010000285.1, on the reverse strand, counting down.
CGGTGGTCGCCGCGCCTTGGCGAAGTCGCTGTTCACGATCCAAGCACCACCGTGAGACGATCGCGAGGGCGGCCTGCCACTCTTCGTCCAAGCCCGCTGCCTCGGCCTTCGCCGCGTGCGCGCGCAGCACGCCTTCTGCCATCTTCGCGTCCCAGTGTCCCCAGCCGTCCCAAGTCGTGAGACGCATCAGCCCTTCACGGACCCGCTCTGGGTCGGTCGCGACCACATCGTCGAGCCAGCCAGACACCTTGTCGACCGACGTCCATCGGTACACGAGGTCGAGCCCGGTGCCTCGGATGTTCTGCGCACCGAGGATGTCGACGCGGGAGCCCGCAGGCACGAGCGTGGCCAGGCGTTCAAGGATCTGGTCTCCGGTGATCTTGGGGTTGGGAAACGCGAGCAGGCGCTTCGTCAGACGCTCGGCGGCTTGGCGCGCAACCGCTTCGACCGACCACGTATCCGTCGTCGCGAGCGTATCGAGCCACGCGCACTCTTCGGACCAAGCGACTTGGGTCGTGTACCAATCGGCCTCGTCGGCGATCGGCGGTCGTGCCCCCGACGTCCGCGCGGGTTGGTCCTCGGGTGGCAGCGGCGGGCGGCGCAGCCGCCTTGCCAGTTCGGTCGCGAGGCGCCGTCGCCCGTCGGGCCCCTCGCCGAGTCGGACCCATTCCGGGATCGTGTGTTCCCGGATCGCGCGGACGATCTGGTCTCGCATCGGGAGCACGTTCGTTCCGATCAAGACGATGCGGTCCGCGCATGTGTCCATGGCCGCGATCTTGGCGAACATCGCTTGGCGGGCCAGCCGGTCGCCGCGGTTGTTGAACACCACGATCTGCCAATCGGTGAGCCCGGATCTCGGTGGGACGTCGTCGAGGCGCGCCCGCTCCCAGTTGCTCAGGAAGGAAGCGCGGTCATTCGCAGAGTTTCCACAGAGGAAGCGCAAGCTCCGCGATTCGACATCGAGCGGGCCGTACGTCTTGAACGCGCCGAGGTCGACCACCACGTGATCGGCCATCGCGCGGATCGCCTCATCCTCTGGGATCCCCAACTCCGCTCCCAGCGCTGCCACCAAGGCCACGTTGCGGTCGTAGGCCCAGTCCGGAAACCGGTCCAGCAGGTCCCGCGCGAGGAGATCCCAGTGCTCTGGGCCGCAGCCCACGAAGCGGCTGTGGTTCGCGGTCGCACGACGCGCGAGCACGGGCGTCATGTGCTGCTCGGTCGTCAGCAGCGTGCCCCTGACGGGCGTGAAGGCGGCGATGACGTCGGCGACGTCGCGTCCGGATGGCCCCTGCACGTCCTCGTGGTCGGGGTAGGTGTTGGTGATCGTCGTGTAATCGTCGTGCATCCAGCCTTGTTGCAGCAGCTCGGTGTACGCCGGGTTCAGGGCCATCGATTCGTACACGAAGACCTGCGGTCGGAGCACGGCGGCGGCGTCCATGATCCGGCGTTGTTCGTGCAAACTGGCCTTGTCACGCGCCCGGTAGAGGAAGACCTCCTGGGCCTCCGCGCCCGGCGTCCCGAGCAGGATCATCGCCTCGCAGCCCGTCGATTTGCACAGGACGCTGTACCCCATGCCCTGGAACATCGCGGCCTTCATCCGCTCGACGCTCGACTTTCCGCGTGAACCCCAGCCGCCTACGACCAACGGCAGGGCCTCTCGGGCGCGTCGCACGCGCAGCTCCTCCGTCAGTCGGGTCGCGCCCCAAGCCGCGATCGAGGCGGCGCCGATCAACGCGGCGTCGCGCTCGCTGCTGGCGTCGGAGACACCGATGTCGGTCCACCATCGCCATCCGGCGGCGATCGCGTGCAGCGGAGGGGCTTGCGTCCAACGGTAGCCTTCCTTCGCCAGTGCTTTTTGCCAGTCTTCGCG
>JBJONI010000284.1:0-6071 GCA_046051915.1 Pseudomonadota bacterium | reverse complement strand
GAAGGCGTCATGCGCCTCGCCACGGCCAAGGACGAGATTGTTCCCCTCAACGACGTCCGCGTCCAGCGCAACAGGGCGTACCTCATCATCCTGCTTCTCAGCCGGGTGGTGGCTCGTCTCGGGACGCTCGCCGAGGTCAAACCGATTCACATCGAGAACTTGTTCGCCTCCGACCTGCGCTTCCTCGAAGAGATGTACAACCGCATCAACGAAGAAGAAGCCATGGTCAAGGTGACGTGCCCGTCCTGCGGTCACGCGTTCGAGAGGGAGTTCGGTCGCCTGGGGGAATCGTAAGCTACCCCTTGGAGAATATCTTCAAGGAGGTAGCGTTCATCGCGTACCACTTCCATTGGGACCGCTCTTCGATCCTCGACCTGACGCACAAAGAGCGTCACCAGTGGGTCAAAGAGATCTCCGGGATCAATGAGAAGATCAACGGCGGACGCTGACCCGTTCGCCGTGGCCCCTCTCGGTTCTCGCATCGCCCGATGCGCCCGCTACGGCGGACGGCGCGCGGGCCGTTCGTCGTGGTGCCCCTTCTCTCTCGCGCGAAGGATCCTCGTGCATGACGCTCGGGATCGGCATTCACCATGCGCTGCATAGCGTCCGAGAGGACCGCGACATCCGTACGGATCACGCGGGTTTGATCGGCGTTGTGCCGCGTTCGCGGTGGCCTGACGATGCCGGTCCGGGCGACTTCGTGGAGCTTCGCGTCGACCGCGCGGGCGACCTCGACACGCACCCCGTGATGGGCTTCTTCGACGCCGCGACGAAGATGGCAGCGCGGGCGTTCTTCGCCAACGGCGGCGCCAGCCTGACGTTGTACGGGCTGTGCGTGACCGGGTCGCGCGACCTGCTCGACCCCGCGGTGTGCGCGAGCCGCCTGCAGGGGTTGCTCGAACGCTTGTGCGACGATGAGGAAGTCAGCTTGCTGGCGATGCCTGCGCTCGCATGGCTGCCCGCCTCGTGGGAAGGTCGCAACCCCGCCGTGGGCGCGACTGAGGCGGTGAAGCGGCTCGCCCGGCATTGTGCCGAGGTCGGTCATCGCTTCCTGCTCGTCGACGCGCCGCAGGGCGCGGATGAGGCGCTCGTCACGGCTTGGGTCGACCAGATTCGGGCGATGCCCGACGTCGACGCGTCGTACCTCGCGGTCTACTTCCCGTGGTTGATGGCGGGTGACACCCCACTCGCCCCGAGTGGCGCGGTCGCGGGTGTCATCGCCCGCACCGACCGGGAGTTTGGTCCGCACGGTGTTCGGGTCCCGCCGGCGAATCAAGAGGTTCGTGGGTTCACCCACGCCGCGGTCGACCTCACCTGGCGCCAAGGGGCGGGCCTCGTCGAGGCGGGCGTCAACCCCGTCCTGGAGCAACCCGGTCGCGGCTTGGTCGTGTGGGGCGCTCGCACCCTCTCGACGGAGCAGCGTTGGCGGCAGATCACCGCGCGTCGTATCGTCAGCTACATCACCGAGCGTGTCCGTCGCGACGCCGAGTGGGTCGTGTTTGAGCAGATGCGCCCTGAGCTTTGGGAGACGGTCGCGCGGATGGTTCGGTCGCGACTCGACGTGTTTTGGAGCGCCGGGCTGCTCACGGGCGAGGCGCCCGGCAACGACTACCTCGTCCAATGCGACGCCGAACTCAACCCCCCGTCGGTCCGCGACGCGGGTGTCGTCCAGGTCAAAATGCTGATCCGGCCGATTCAAGCCACTGAATACATCGAGGTCGAGCTCGCGCTCGGCGCCTGATCCCGAAGGGAGACCCCATGGCGAACATCCCCGATCCGTACGGTAGTCATTACTTCATGCTCGAGATCGACGCGGTGGAGGTCGGTCAAGTGCTCGAAGTCGGCGGGCTCAAGACGGAAGCCGAGGTCTTCGAGATCGAAGAGGGCGGGCAGAACGGCTTCAAGCACAAGCGCGTCTCGGGGTCGCGCTGGGAGAACATCGTCCTGCGGTACGCAACCAGCAAGAACCGTTTCTTGCAGGGGTGGCGCGACCAGTTTCTGCGGAATCCGCTCGGCGAAGGGCTGTGGAAGTCTGGTTCGATCGTGATGTTCGACAACCACGGGGATCCGGTTCGACGCTTCCACTTCAGCCGGGCATGGCCGGTGAGCTGGGAAGGTCCGTCGCTCGACGCTGGCGGCTCCGAACTCGCGGTCGAGTCGCTCGAACTCGCCCACGAGGGCATTCAGGTCTCGGACGGCTGAGGGGGCGACGATGGCACGCAGCGCGCAGAACCCGATGGATGCCGTGGCCGACCGCATGATGCGTCGCCTTGAGGGGCGTGCCGTGGCCGCGAGCCAGCGGAGCACCGCGGGTCCACGCGGTCTGGGGCGGCTCGTCGCGCGCGCGGAGGGTCAGGGTCCGGTGGCCGACCCTGGGCGGGCGCGGCTGCTCGATCGACTCGCCGAGCGGACGGAGGGCGACGTGCTGGGTGCCAGCTTTGCCGGCCTCGCCCGAGATCTACGTCGACTGCGCACGCCGCTCGCCGCCTCCGGGGTGTCGGAGGACGCGCTCGTTTGGTTGGACCTCGCGGCGACCCTGCCGGAGGAGGAGGCGCCGGGCGACGCCGCGCCCTTGCCCGGTGAGCCGATTCTGCGGACGATTCAAGGGTGGTCCAGCCGCCCCAAGCCGGATCGCAAAGCGGCGACGCGCCCCGTGGCGCGGGCCTTTGGACGCGTTCGTCGGCCCTCGGCGGCCGGCGGCCAGGTGGCGGCCGCGGCGGCTGTCGCAACGGGGAAGACGCGCAGCCGTCTGCTCTCGGCGATCGATCTGCTCGAGACCCTGTCGCCGCGCGAAGCGGCACGGATGGCCGAGGTGTTGCTCGCGACCGCGCCGAGTCCGGCGTGGCATGGGCGTGCCGCGGCTGCGGACGGGCGGGTGGTCGTGGGGCGCGGACATGGACGCCCGGCGTCGGCGAGGCCGAGTCACACGGCGGCCGTGCGCGTCGCCCAGGCGTCTGGCCGTGCGGTTCGCGCGCAACGTCCAGTGTCGGGGCGTTCGGAGCGTGGCGCGCCGGGTTCGGGCGGCGCGCGCCCGTCCAGCGGTCGTGCCTCCCCCGACGGTCCATCGGGTCCGTCCGGTGTGGCGAGTTTCTCGCGGGGTGCCTCGGCGGTGTCCCGCGATGCCGCCGCGTCTGCGGCGTGGACGCCCGAGCCCGAGGTCGGCTGGGGGAGCCCACCCGCCGAGGTGGAGGGACCGTTGGTCCGCGCCTCGGAGCGTGTCCAAGGTCGCCTGAGGGCGGTCGGTTCACGCGCAGAACCGGAGGCTGTGCTGCGGTCGCTCGTGCCGCGGCCGGTCCCACCCTCGGTCCGGCGTGGCGTGGATCCAGCTTGGGGCGCGGTCGGTGACGACCGTGGCGCTGCCGCGTTTACCGCCGTCGAGGGTGTGTCTGCGGGGCCCGACACGAACGCCGCGTCGGGGGCGGCCGTGCGGAGCGGTCGGGGTGCGGGCGGCGTGCAGGAGCGCCTCGCCGCCCGGTCGGACCTCACGCGGCGCGACAACCCGGGCGTCGGGGCGCGCGACGCGGCGTCGCGTCGCGGCCGGGATGCGTTCGGTGCTACGGCGGAAGGGGCGATCGCGGTGATCGCGGCGAACGCGGCGACCTCGCCGTTCGACCTGCTCGCCCAGGATCGCGCTGGGACCTCGCCGACGATCTCGCGTCGGACGCGGCTGGCGACCCCAGAGACGGTATGGCTCGAGGCGACCGGGCCGAATGTGGGCCTGGCGGGCGGGGAGAGCGCGCGGGACGACCAGGCCGATGCGCCGGCGTTCGGTACCGCGACGACGCGGACGGTCCAAGGGTGGTCCAGCCGCCCCGCGGCGGGTGTCGCGTCGAAGTCGGCCGCGGACGATGCCGCGACGGCACGCCGCCCGTCCGGGACGCCTCCGGGTCCGGGTGCCTTCGCGTCCTCTGCGTCTGTTCGGGCCGCACGTCGCGGAGAGTGGACGGGTCAACTCCCTCCACGGCCGCCCGCGACCCCTGCACGGGCCGACGACGCGAGCCCGGTCTCGCCGCGCGGTGCCGGTTCGCGGGGCGCTCGCGACGGTGGGGTGTCCGCGCCGCTGCGTACGGCGCGCGCGTCGTCTGCCGCCTCGGCGGTCGGGGAAGGGACGTCCCCGTCGCGGCCTTCGCGCCCGAACGACGTCGCGGGGTCTGCGTCCCAGGCCCTCGCCGCCTCGGTCGGGGGACGGGCGTCGCCTCCGAGCGACTTTTCGGAGCCCTCTCGCTTGTCCCGGGCGTCGGTGGCCGATGGGGCGCGCGGCGTCGACGCCGCCTTGGCGCGCGTGGCTGTGCGTCGTCGTGACGCCGTGCTGCCGCCGGGGGCCGACGTGGACGTCGAGGCGTCCGCGTCTGTCGCGGGCCGCCCGACGCCGCGGTTCGCTCGCGCCTTGGCGCCTGCGGTGGCTGCGGGCGCTGCGACCACCGGGCTCTCGAGGGCGTTGGCGCGGACCGAACCGACGCCGCTCCCCGTGGAGCGTGCCGCCGCCGACGTCGATGTCGGGTCGGGACCCGCTGCTGGCGCCTCTCCGGCGGCGCGCACGCGCTCGGCGGACGCGCGGGTGGACGGTGGCCCGCGGCCGACCCGTCTGCTGGCGCCGCAGCCGGCTTGGTTGGAGGGGGCAGAACCCACGCGGGGCGACGCCGCAGATGCGCTCCCGCTCGGGGCACCCGGTGAGGGCCGCGTGGTCCGGACGGCGCCGCGGGCGTCGCGCGACGAGGTCACCGTGCGCGTCGCGTCTCGGGCGGGTCGGGCGTTGCGCGTGGCCGGCCGCGACGGCTTGGACGTCGGCACGTGGATGCGTTGGCGTGCCGCGGCTGTCCGAGGCGACGCCCCGGCATCGGTGACCGTCCAAGGCGACGCGGCGGCGGAGGTCGCGGCACAGATCGCCCGGTGGGAGCGGGTTCGCGGTCTCGCCGGCGCGATGGCCCGACCCGTGGGCCCGTTGGCGTTGCCCGTCGTTGCGTCGGCGTCTTCGTCGGTCGTTGCGTCGGTGTCTTCGCCGGTCGTTGCGTCGGCGTCCTCGCCGCCGGGTGCGCGGTCGGCGACAACGGTCGCGGACGCGGATGCGGACGCGCCGCACGGGGTCGCGTCCATGGAGCGCCGCGGGCGTCGTTGCGCAGCGTCGGTCACGGCAGCCCTGCGCGGGGATCGGCCGATTGTGGCGACGCTCGCGGCAGCGGCCGATGGTTCGCGGATGGCCGAGGCGGCCGTCTCTAGCTCGGGCTTCACCGCTGCCTGGTCGGCCGGACGGCGTGAGGAGGGGCAGCCCGCCGGCTACGCGCACCGCGCCGTGTCGGCGGAGGGCGGGGTGCGTGTGTCGGCGACGCGGCCGGATCTCGCTTACCTCGAGGCGGCAACCGCTCAAGCGCCGGACGCCGCACCGGGCTTGGGTGAGCCCGTCGCCCGCACCGTCCGCGCGGACCGTCGCGGCCTACAGGCCGCTGGGACCGACGCGCTGGCGGCCGCAGGCGTGGGCAACGAGGCCGAGGCCGAGACCGCGGGCGCCGTGTCGCGCGCTGCGGGACGATCCAACGCCACCCGTTTCGACGGCGAGGGGCCGCCGGGGCGCGCGACGCCCACCGTTCGTGGTGTCGGCCGCGCGGCGAATGCGCTGTTCACCGCGTTGGCGCGGTCGACCACGGCGGCCGAGGTCGCGACGGTGCTGCTCGACGCGCCGGGCGCAGCGGTCGCGGAGCTGGCCGAGGCGCTACCTGAGCCCGCCGCCCGCGCGGTCTACGAGGTCACCCGGATGCGGACGCTCCCGGAGTCGGAGGCTTCGGTGCTCGCACCGGGTCCGGCCCGACAGGGCGGCGGTGCCGTGGCCCAGCGGGACAGCGCATCCGCGGGCGCCTCCGGGACGAACCTCCGGGCTGCGCTCTCGGCCGGCGTCCGGCGCGTCCGGCGGACAGGTGGCGGCGGGGGACCGACCACGATCGGGCAGGACGGACATGGCGAAGGGCGGTTGATGAAGCTGAGCCAGAAGTTGCTTGGCCTCATCCACCTCGCCGAGAGTCAGAAGACCGACGCGACACGGCAGGTGCGTCGTTCGGACGAGAAGGTGGGCGCGGCCT
>JBJONI010000283.1:0-10412 GCA_046051915.1 Pseudomonadota bacterium | reverse complement strand
TGGACACCACCGACACGACGGACACCACCGACACGACGGACACCACCGACAGCGGTGCGTCGGCCGTGGCGCTCACCTGTGGCGAAGCGACGTGCGACGGCTTGACCGAGTACTGCGACGTCAGCCTTCCTGGAGAGCTCCCCGACACCGGCCCACCGCCCGACACCACAGACTGCCGCCCCCTCCCCGCCGCGTGCCTCGACGACCGTACCTGCGCCTGCTTGGAGCTTGCAGGTACGCTGGAGGGCTTCGGTGAATGCCAGGGTGACCCCACCACCGGCCTCACCGTCACGTTCGCTTACCCCTGAACCGCCGCCCGCCCGTCAGCGCCCCGCCGCATCGATCGCCAGCGCCGCGGCGTCGTCGGCCGACACAAGCGTGACATGCTCGGGAAGAAGCGGGATCAGCGCTTGGTACGAGTTTTCGAAACTCAAACCACCATCGCTCGTCATGTACACCCAAGTCACCGTGCCATTGGGAAGCGCCCCGAGCCGCTCGGCCATCGCAGCGGGGGTCGGATGGAAGTCATCGCGGCCGTCCACCCCACGCCACGATTGGGAACGGAACAAGGCGACCTGACCACCATCCTCGCCGGTCAGAACCTCGACCTGTCGGTCGGCCGGCCACTCGGGGAACGCCTCCGCGAGGTAGGGGACGTTCACAGGGAACACACCTTGAATCTGGCCGTCTGCGTGCGCGTACCGAGGGAGGTAGGTCGCGACGGCGTCGGTCCAGTCCTGGAACCACTCCCAGTGCACCACGCTTCGTGTGCCGAGGAGCCGTGCGACCTCCTCGGTCCGCCGCGCGAACGTCGACTGCACCGCGTCCGGCATCATGCTCGGGTAAGCGTACTGGTAGCCGCTCGGCGGGAGCATGAACGTGTCGGCGCCGGTGCGCGCTGCGCTGGCGAAGTACCAGTGCAACACGTCGGGTGCGAGGTCCGGAAGATGGGGCGAGATCGTCCATGTGAGCGGCGGACAAGCTTGAGGATCCGAAGCACACGCGGCGAGCCGCTGCTCCAGCCAAGCCCGCCGCGTCGAGAAGATGTAGCGGATGTTGTCGCCATCCCCGATCACGAAGGCGACGTACGTCCGATTCGGGTCGTACGCGGGCGAGGGCGGGGGCGCCGTCGGCAGCTCTGCGGGCTCGGTGATCGCCGGCCGCCGCGTGTCGAAGAACGAGAGGTTCGTCGTCCGCGTCGGAATGGCGCCCATGTTCGCCGCGTCGAGGCAACGCGTCTGGGCCTCGTAGACGTAGCCGCCGGCCAGCCAGGAGTCGTTGTAGCCGTAGACGCCGATCGGCGTCTCCCACCCGCTCTCGTCGATGATCTGGTCGAGCACGGCTTCCTCAGGGTGCCCGTCCACGCACCCGTTGACGAGAAACGTGACGAACAGCTTGCGTGAAAACACAAGATCGACGAGGGCGACAGGCATGTCGTCGGTGACGTCGGGGTTCGCGAGGTCCGCCGGTTGCCGGTTGTAGCCCGGGTTGAGCATCGCCAGGCCGGTGGTGTCCTTGAGGTAGACCTCGCGCGCGTAGTCGGTCGCCGCGATCGGCGTCGCCCTGTCCGCGAATACGTCGACGGCGTCGATGTTCGGGGCGGCGCACGCCGCGATCGAGCCCGTTGACAACGGGACGACCCCTGTCGCCGCCGCCGCGGTCAGGATCGCGGGCAGCAGCGTCTGTTGGGTCGCGTAGTCGTAGTGGACGCAGCCACCGAAGTCCGCAACGCATCCATCGAGGAACGCCTGCGCCCCGACCGTCTCCGAAGGCGTCAGGCCCAGCGTCTCGAGCCACACCTCATCGCGAAGGACGGCGCCGTCGATGCTCGATTGCGGGACATCCTCGTCGGTCTGCACGAACACCGACCCGCCCAGACGGCGATTGTACAAGCCGGCGCACGCATGGACCGCGAGCTGGTCGGGGACGCTCAGCGAGGCGTCGACGCGGACCGATCGGAACGCCTCCGCGTACGTCGCGCCCGTGTCGGCCGCCGCTCCCTTGTCGTCGGACACCTCCGCGCGACCGCACGCGCCGACCAGCGCCAGCACCACCCCGCGGCCCCACCGCGCTGCTCCTCGACGCATCACGCCCTCCGGTCAGCAGCTCGGCGGATTCCGACGGCCGCCCCGCGCGGCAACGCAACGGAACGAGCGCTTTCCAAGCCACTTCGGTGCGGTAACCCCTCGGCCTCGGGCCCGCCCTTCACCCCGCGGACGCCCCCGTCAGCGGCGCCCTCGCCGTGAAGCGCGGTGGAGGACGCCCGCGATGCCAGCGCCGACCGCAACCCCAAACACCCCGGCGTAGACCGTCCCCACGAGCCAACCCGCAAGGCCGCCGGCGGGACCGGCCAGCACGGCGGCGACGTCCTGCATGTGATGGAGCGTCTCGACCGGCCCCGGAAGCCCGAACGCCTCGAGCGCATCGAGGACGATGTGCCCGCCCACCCAAAGCATCGCCGCCATGCCCACGGTGGAGAGCGCACCCATCACGGAGGGCATGGCACGCAGCACGCCGCGGCCGATCGCGCGCACCGCGGCCGTCCGTCCTTCTTGCGCCGCGTGCAACCCCAGGTCATCGGCCTTCACCAGCGCGGCGACCGAGCCATAGACCAGCACCGTGATCGCGGTCCCCACCACGAACAGGACGAGGCCGCGTTGGAGCAGCGGCGTCTCAGCCACCTCCCCAAGAGCGATCGCCATGATCTCACCCGACAGCACGAAATCGGTGCGGACCGCGCTCGCGACGCGCGCGTCCTCGAACGCCGCGAGGTCGTCGATGGCGGCCGCGATCTCGTGCAGCCCGGCCTCCCCTCTCCGCCGAGCCATCAACTTCTCTGCGCCTTCGAAACAGAGAAACCCGCCGCCCGCCGCCAGCAGGGCAGGCACGACGGCCGGGGCCACCGTGCTCAGGAGGAGCGCGCCTGGAAGCAGGTAGACGACCTTGTTTCGGAACGAGCCCCACGCGATCCGCGCGACCACGGGCAGCTCGCGCGCCGGAGGGAACCCGCGCAGGTAGCCCGGTGTCACCGCCGCGTCGTCGACCACCACGCCGGCCGCCTTGGCGCCGACCTGCATCGACGTCGCCGCCACCTCGTCGACCGAGGCCGCCGCTGCCTTGGCGAGCACGACCACGTCATCGAGCAGCGCCAACAACCCTTGGGACAACGTCCACCCCCAGCACCATCCTACCGCATCCACGCCCCCCAACGGGACGCCGCGGCGGTCCGAGCCGCGCGGCCTGCGTCGCCTCAGTCCGCGGCCCGCGTCACCGCTGCGATCGCTTGAGCGAGCGCGACGTCGGCGGCGGTGATGTGACCCACGTCGTGCGTCGTAAGGCTGATCTCGACGGTCCCATACGCCTGACGCCAGTCGGGGTGGTGGCCGAGCCGCTCGGCCGCGGCCGCGACCCGCGTCAGGAACGCGAACGCCTCGGCGAAGTCTGCAAAGGACCACGTCCGGGTCGCGATGCGTCCGTCGGGCGTACACCGCCACCCGAGCGTCTCCAACGCCGCGGCCCACGCCCTCACCTCGTGTTGCATGCCCCATCCTCCCCGCGACGGCGTCCCGTAAGCCGATTACGGCCCGCCCGACGGACATGGAGCTTCCGCATGACGATCCTGGGAACCCCGCTCTCCCCCGCTGCGACGCGGGTGATGCTCCTCGGCGCCGGTGAACTCGGCAAGGAGGTCGTGATCGCGCTGCAGCGGCTGGGCGTCGAGACGATCGCCGTCGACCGCTACGACCACGCGCCCGGGCACCAGGTCGCGCACCACGCACGCACGATCACGATGAGCGACGGCGACCAGCTCCGCGCCCTGATCGAGGCCGAACGCCCCCACCTGATCGTGCCGGAGATCGAAGCGATCGCCACGCCCACGTTGCAAGCGTTGGAGGCGCAAGGCGGCGTCACGGTGGTGCCGACGGCCCGCGCCGCGCGGCTGACGATGGACCGCGAAGGCATCCGGCGCTTGGCCGCCGAGACGCTCGGTCTGCCCACCAGCCCCTACCGGTTCTGCGACAGCGCGGAGGCGCTCGCAGCGGCGATCGACGGCACCGATGGCGGCGCGCCGATCGGCTACCCCTGCATCGTCAAGCCCGTCATGAGCAGCAGTGGCAAGGGGCAATCCAAGATCGACGGACCCGGCGACGTCGCGAAGGCTTGGGCGTACGCGATGTCCGGCGGACGCGTCGCCAAGGGCCGCGTGATCGTCGAGGGGTTCATCGACTTCGACTACGAGATCACGCTCCTGACCGTGCGCGCGCGCGGCAGCGACGGCGCGATCGAGACGCACTTCTGCGCGCCGATCGGCCACGTGCAAGTATCCGGGGACTACGTCGAAAGTTGGCAGCCGCAACCGATGACGCCCCTCGCGTTGCAACGCGCGCAAGCCATCGGCAAGACGATCACCGATGACCTCGGCCGTGGCGCGGACGGCCAGCCCGCCGGCCTCGGCCTGTACGGTGTCGAGCTGTTCGTGCGCGGCGACGACGTCTGGTTCAGCGAAGTCAGCCCGCGCCCCCACGACACCGGCATGGTCACCATGATCACCCAGTGGCAGAACGAGTTCGCGTTGCACGCCCGCGCCATCCTCGGCCTGCCGGTCGATACGTCGATGAAGCAGCCTGGCGCGAGCGCCGTCATCTACGGAGGCGCCGAAGCGCAGGCGATGCAGTTCCACGGCGTCGCTGACGCGCTCCGCGTCCCGAACAGCGAGATCCGCCTGTTCGGCAAGCCGGAGAGTTTCCCGAAGCGTCGGATGGGCGTCGCGCTGGTGCACGACGCGGACGTGGAGGTCGCGCGTACGGGAGCCAAGCTCGCCGCGTCCCTTGTCCGCCCCGTCCCGATGTGAGCCTGTTTTTACCTTTGCTTTCTCGTTCGACCGCGCGCGCCACGGCGGCTACCATGCCGCTCATACACCGCCTCCGACGCCGCTCGACCGAGGTCAGAGTACCGCCGCTCCGACCACCGCCGTCGCATCTCACGCGTCGCGACCGCGTGATCGACGATCGGCGCCGGGTAGGTTTCTCCGACGATGCACCCGATCGCTCGCTGGTCGAGCGGGCCAAGCGTCCACGGCTCGGCGAGGTGGCTGAGCGGGACGGAGGCGAGCTCGGGCAGCCAACGGCGACGGAAGTGGCCCTCGGGGTCGTTGTCGATCGCCTGGCGCGTCGGTGCGTAGATGCGCGTGGTGTTGATGCCCGTGGTGCCCGACTGCATCTGGCACTGGCTGTAGTGAATGCCAGGTTCATAGTCCAAGAACAACCTAGCGAGCACCAAGGAGACCGGCCGCCAATGCAGGCCGAGGTCCCACGCCGCAAAGCTCACCACCATCGCGCGCATCCGAAAGTTCAACCAACCGGTCGCCGCGAGGCACCGCATCGACGCGTCGACCATCGGGTAGCCCGTCTCGCCACGCGACCAGGCCGCCAGCGCCGCCGACTCGGAACGACCGCTTCGCAGGCCTTCAAATGCCGGATTCATGTCATGGAACTCTAGGGCGGGCTCGTCCTCCAGCTTCTGCATGAAGTGGCAGTGCCACCGCAGCCGCCCTTGAAAACTATGCAGGGAAGCCGCCCACCGCGGATCGACTTGGTGGCGGTGGGCGGCGATCGACCGCTGCCTGCGCGTGGTCGCATGGTGGACCGTCCGCAGCGAGACACACCCCCAAGCGAGGTAGGGCGACAACCGGCTGCAGCCCTCCCAACCCGAGACCGGACTCGCCATGTCCGCCCGGTAGTTCACGCCCCGAACGTCGAGAAAGCTCTCGAGCGTGCGCTCCGCAGCGTCCCAACCACCGGTCTGGCGGTCCCCGGGCCGAGCCGCGGTCATCCCGATCGCTTGGGCCTCCGGGATGCCCGTCGGCGGGACGTCGCGGTGCGAGGGAACGTGCAGCGGAGCCGGCAACGCGGGCTCGCCCATCCTCGCTTCCCACCGACGGGCCCACCCGTCGCGATCCCGCAGCCCACGGACGACGCCGTTCTGGACGGCCTCGCCCCACGCCACGCCCGCGTCTCGCGCCCATCGCTTCACGGCCCGGTCACGCGCATACGTCAGGGCATTGCCCGTCTCTTCGTGGCTCCACAGACGGGTGAACCCGATCGCCGCGTGCAGAGCGGCGAGCACCTCCACGGCCTCCCCGACGCGGACCACCAACCAGCCGCCCCTCGAGGCCAGCGCCGCGTCGAGAGCCGCCAAACTCTCGGCGACGAAGGTCCAATGCGTCGGATCCGCATCCTCGGCGGACCACACCGATGGCTCGGCGATGAACAGGGCGACGACCGGGCCTCCGCGCGCGCACGCTTCGAGCAGCGGCGCATGGTCGGCCATCCGCAAGTCGCGCTTGAACCACACGACGTCGCCACCCCGCATGAACGCCTCCATGGCCCTGCATGCCCTGCGGCCTCCACCGCGTCGTCCCCTTGCGACAAACGCTGTCGGTCCCCGTTCGCGGCGCGGGCCCGAAGGTTGTAGGGGCCGCGAGCAAGGAGGCGCCGATGCTTGCGTTGCCGCTGGGACCGTTCGCCCTACCCGTCGGACCGCTGCTCGTGTTCGGCGCGCTCGCCGTCGCGATGGCGCTCGCCGGCCGGATCGGCCTACAGACACCGAATGCGCGCGGCCTGCGTCCGCCCGACATCCTCCAGCACGCCGCGGTCGCGGGGCTCGTGGCTGCGCGGCTGGGTCAAGTCGTCCAGCACATCGGCGCCTACGCCGAAGCCCCCGCCTCGGCCTTCGATCCCCGCGATGGCGCTTGGCACGCTCCCAGTGGCGTCGCCGTCGCGCTGGCCTGGGTCGCGGTCGCCGCGTGGCGATGGCCCGCCTTCCGTCGCAGCCTCGGGATCGCCGCAGCGGTCGGCGGGATCGGTTGGGGCGCGGTCGGGGCAGGGCTTCGGGCCTCCGCCGAAGGTCCGTTGCCGTCGACGCGGCTGGTCTCCCTCAACGATGGCACCCCCGTCGACCTCACGACGCTCGCCGACGGCCGGCCGATGCTCCTCAACCTGTGGGCCACGTGGTGCGGGCCATGCCGCGCCGAGATGCCGGCGCTCGCCGAGGCCCAACGTCGCCGTCCCGACGTGGTCTTCGTGTTCGCCAACCAAGGAGAACGGCCTGAGGCGGTGCGAGGCTACCTCGCCCGGGCCGGGCTCGATCTCGACAACGTCGTCCTCGATCTGCAGGGCGGTCTCAGTCCGGAGGTCGGGAGCGGCGGCCTACCGACGTCGGTGTTTTTCGACGAATACGGCCGCCGGTTCGACGCCCATATGGGCGCCCTGAACGGTCCCGCGATCGACGCGCGGTTCGGACCCGCGACGGCCCCCTGACCAACGACGACGGTGCGCGCACCGCGTTATGCGGCCGACGGAGGGCCGATGGACGAGCTCAACGCGTGGTTTGAGGCCCCCTCCCCCCACGCCGACGTGCGCGATGCGCTGCGCACCCTGATCGCCGCCGCGGGCCTGCAAGAGGCATGGAAGTGGCGCCAGCCCTGCTACACCATCGACGGAAAGAACATCGCGATCCTCGGGATTCGATCCGACGGATGCACGGTCAGCTTCCTCAAGGGGGCCTTGCTCGGGGATCCAGAGGGACGGCTGGAGGTCCCCGGGGAGAACTCCCGGTCCGCGCGCTACGTGCGCGTCCCCGATCTCGCCACGCTCCACGCGCTGCGGCCGCAGTTGGCGACGTGGATCGCGGGCGCCGTGGAGCTCGAACGGGCGGGCGCCCGCGTCGGTCCAGCGCCTCTCCCCGAGGCCTGGGTCGACGCCCTCGCCGAGGCGCTCGCCACCGACGCGACGTTCGCCGACGCGTTCCACGCCCTCACGCCCGGCCGGCAGCGCGCCTACGACCTCTTGATCCGCGGAGCGAAGCAGGCGTCCACGCGCGCCTCGCGCGTCGCCGGCTACCGGGACCGGATCCTCGCCGGGAAGGGCCCCAACGATTGCACCTGCGGCCTGACCCGCCGTCCACCGGGCTGCGACGGTTCCCACAAGCACGCCCCCACGCCATGACCCACGGGGCGCCTGCGTTCGCGGCACGCCTCGCAGGTTCGATCGCGCTGGGCTCCGGGCGGCCCCGGGCGCGACCAAGCGCGCGCGCCGAGGCCTTCGCCCGACGGTCCTGGAGCGTCGCTCAGCGCTTGACCGCGGCGGCGTAGCGCTCGGACACGGCCGTCCAGTTGACCACCTGCCACCAAGCGTCGAGGTAGTCGCCACGGCGATTTTGGTAGCGAAGGTAGTACGCGTGCTCCCACAGGTCGTTGCCGAGCAAGGGGATCCCCTTCGCCTCGGCGACATCCATCAGCGGGTTGTCTTGGTTCGGCGTCGACGAGACCGCGAGCTTGCCGTCCGGACCCACGATCAGCCACACCCAGCCCGAACCGAAACGCTTGAGCCCAGCGTCCTTGAACGCGGCCTTGAACGCGTCCAACGAGCCGAAGCTGGCCGTGAGGGCGTCGAGTAGCGCCTTGGAGGGTGCGCCGGAGGCGGCCGCCGGCGACAGGCTCGCCCAGAAGAAGCTGTGGTTCCAATGCCCACCGGCGTTGTTCCGGACGGTCGGTGACAGGGTGCCCGCCTTGGCGACGAGCGCCTCCAACGAGAGGCCCTGCAGGCTCGCGTCGGCGATCACGGCGCGGTTGAGGTTGTCGACGTACGCCTGATGGTGCTTGTCGTGGTGGATCGTCATCGTCTCCTTGTCGATCGCCGGCTCCAACGCGTCGACCGCGTACGGGAGCTTAGGGACCGAAAACGAAGGCGCAACCACGCTCACAGCCGGAACCGAGGCCGCAGCAGGCGGGGTATCGGCCGCAAACGAAGGCAACGCCACCAGCCCGACCGCCATCATGCATGTCCACATCGCGCGCATCGCAACCCCCTCGATGGTCAACCCATCGCCCAAGCGGGTACATCCCCCGCGTTCCACCCGCAACCCGCGCGCTGACGCCTCGACACGCCGCGACGCGGGCCATCCCCCCCCTGAGGACGAGATGCCGGACCGCCTGCACGCCAAAGTCGTCGCCGCTGCCGGACGCGCGGCACGCAGGCTCCTCGTCGAGGCGATCACGCTCGCCGTCGTCGCGCGGAGGGCCTCGACGCCCGCTTGGGCGCGCGCGACGATCACCTCGGCGCTGGCGTACTTCCTGCTCCCCGTCGACGCGCTCCCGGACCTGTTGCCCGGTGGCTACAGCGACGACCTCTCGATGGTCCTCGCGGCCGCTTGGACGGTCGCCGCCCACGTCCGCCCCGAAGACCGCGAGGCCGCGGAAGCCTGGCTATCGCGCTGGGTCGGTCCGCCGCGCGAGGTCGCGTGATGCACCTCGTGGAGGCCGCCGACGCCGTGGTCCACGCCATCGTCTCGCTCGACGTCCGGGCCCGCGGGCGCCTGCATCTGGTTCGCGCCACGCATCCCCCCGACTTGGACGCCGAGGCGCTCGCGGCGTGGGTCGACGCGGCCCTGCTGGCCAAGGGGCTCGGGCACGTTGGCGTCGCTTGGATCCCCGACGAAGGCCCCGCGCGCGTCCTCTCCGCCGCCGCCACGGAGCGGTGCCGGCGCTAACGGCCGTCGGGCGCGCGAAGCTGGACGGCGGCCGAGGTCACGACGTCGTTCGAGGAGGTCGCCACCTGCACCGTCCATCGCCCTGGCGCGACACCGAGCACGCCCGCCGTGTCGTCCCAACGGGCGATCCAGCGGGGGTCTACCTCCACGCGGAACGCGCCGCTGGCGCGCACAAACCCGGCGAGGACACGCGGCGCTGGGAGCGCATCCGGGTCGTCGGGACGGAGGTAGACCTGCACGGTCTCGGTGCCCTCGATCCGACCGGTCACCGCCAGCGGGGCGTCCAAGGTCCACGTCCTCGGCAGCGGATCGACGGCGACCGCCGCCGCCGCGTACGACAGGCCGTGGCCGAACGCGTACGCCGGTGACCCACCGCGGGCCTCGATCCAACGCCAGCCGTGCAACGGCCCGTAGGTGACCGACAGCGCGCTCGGGTCATACGGCGGTAGCTGGCTCTCGGACGCAGGCCAAGCCATCGGAAGTCGTCCCGCGAAGTCCGCGTCGCCGGAGAGCAGGTCGGCGAGCGCGACGCCGCCTTGCTGGCCGGGGTACCAAGCCATCACCACGGCGCCGGCTTGGGCGGCCACCGCGTCGATCAACAACGGGCCGCTTCCTTCGAGGACGACCACCACCGGCACGCCCGTCGCGGCGACCTGCGCCACCAACGCCTCGTGGGCCGGCGGCAGCGCGAGGCTTTCGCGGTCGGCGGCGCTGGTGGCGAAGATCCCCTCGCCCTCGTCCTCCCACGTCAGCCCGACGACCACGACCGCGACGTCGGCGCCGGCGATCGCCGCGAGGTCGTCCACCGTCGGCGTGTCGGTGGGCACCGCGACCGTCTCGGGAAAGCGGTCCGTCAAACCCGC
>JBJONI010000282.1:0-5406 GCA_046051915.1 Pseudomonadota bacterium | reverse complement strand
CGTGTCACGTCGAGCATCGAGAACGCATGCCCGGAGGCAGGCAGATCGACGACGACGCGACCCCACCGACCGACGGCATCATCGATCGCGCTGAGCTCGACGAGATCGCGTGCGCCGGGGGTAAAATCGAGGAATCGCCGCATGCGATCGTTGGCGAGCACCGCTTGAACCAAGCTGCTGATCGGTAACGTCCGCGAGAGCCAGGCCGCGAGCACATCGGGCCACTTGAGGTTGACGACCCACAGACACCCCTGGGTCCCCACCACTTCGACCGGTTGCGCCGAGGACGCGACACCCAACGCCGGCCCGAGGGTGGGGGTCTCCGCGTCGACCTCGATCAGCAGCGTCCGCTCCCCTCGCGCGGCCAACGCCCGCGCGGTGACCAGAGACACCGACGATTTCCCGGTTCCGCCCTTGCCGGTCACCAAAATCAAGCGGGCCGAGCCCAACCGGTTTGCCACCGCCGGCCCGACGTCTTCGGCGACGGCGAACGGCCGGTGGTGCGGCGAGGGCGGCGGGGAGGGGTCCACGGAGACCTCAGACGTCGAGGTTTCGAACCGTCAGCGCGTTCTGGTAGATGAAGTCGCGGCGCGGCTCCACCGCATCTCCCATCAGAATGGTGAACATCGTGTCGGCCGCGAGCAGATCGTCGACCTCCACGCGCTGCAAGCTGCGGGCCGTCCGATCCATCGTCGTCTCCCACAACTGCTCAGGGTTCATCTCGCCCAAGCCCTTGTAGCGTTGGATGTCCCACCCTTGTTGAGCGAGCTCGAGCATCATGGTGGCAAGCTCGGGCCAGGTGTTCGCCGTGCGGACCGTGTTGCCTTGGCTCACGGTCACCGGCAGGGTCACGACGTCGCGCAAGGGCCGGTGCAGAGCACGCAACGTGGCGATATCGACGCCCGAGACGTGGGCACCGAGGCTGACGCGAATGGCATCGCCCTTGCGCTCGAAGTGGCCGATCAGCGCGGGCTGGCCGTCATCAGAGACGCCCGGGGCGAGTGCGTGGATGCGCAGCTCGGGCTCCACCTCGGCGAGCTGTAGGCGCAGCTGCTTGGCGAGGGCCTCCAAATCGCTGGGCATCCCGTCTTGGGTCAGCGTCAACCACGTGTCGAGCAGCGCCGGCGGGACCCGGCGCTCAGCGCGTTGCAAGCGCGCCTGGTATGCGGTGAGATCACGACTCAGTTGCTCGGTCGCGGCTTCGTCCAACGCGACCCCAGACATCGTTCGGACACGGACGCGCCCGGCGGCATCCAGGAAGAAGGCCTGCATCGCCGCTTCGTCCTTGAGGTACTTCTCGACCTTGCCCTTCTTGACCCGGTAGAGCGGAGGCTGCGCGATGTAGAGGTGGCCGCCCTCGATCAACTCACGCATCTGTCGGTAGAAGAAGGTCAGCAACAACGTCCGGATGTGGCTGCCGTCGACGTCGGCGTCGGTCATGATGATGATGCGACCATAGCGAAGCCGCTCTGGGTTGTACTCGGGACCGATGCCACACCCCAACGCAGAGATCAGAGTTTTGACCTCGTTGTTCGTGAGCATCTTGTCGAAGCGGGCCTTCTCGACGTTGAGGATCTTGCCGCGCAGCGGGAGGATCGCTTGGAACTTGCGATCACGGCCCTGCTTGGCGGAGCCACCGGCCGAGTCGCCCTCGACCAAGTACACCTCACACTGTGCAGGATCGCGCTCCTGGCAGTCCGCGAGCTTCCCCGGCAGGTCGGCACCTTCAAGCGCGTTCTTCCGCCGGGCCAAATCGCGCGCGCGCCGCGCTGCGTCACGCGCCCGCGCCGCATCGAGCGCTTTACCGACGATCGTCCGAGCCGCGTTCGGGTTCTCGTCGAGCATGGTGCCGAGAAGATCCGCCGTGATCGCCTCGACGATGCCTTTGACCTCAGAGTTTCCAAGCTTTCCCTTTGTCTGTCCTTCGAACTGCGGCTCAGGCACGCGAACGCTGAGGACCGCAGTGAGCCCTTCTCGGATGTCGTCGCCGCCGAGGTTCTCGCCCTTTTGGGTCTTGAGGAGCCCCGACTGCTCGGCGTAGCGGTTGACCGCGCGGGTCAGACCCGCCTTCAGCCCCGAGACGTGGGTCCCGCCGTCCTTGGTGTTGATGTTGTTGACGAAGGAGTACAGCGTCTCTTGGTACGAAGACGTCCACTGAAGCGCAAGATCGACCTCGATCCCGTCGCGGGCCGCCCGAATCGACAACGGTGGGGTGTGAAGGGCTTCGCGGGAGCTGTTGAGGAACTCGACGAACGAGCGAACGCCTCCCTCGTAGACGAAGGTCTCGTCGAGGGCGTCTCGGTCGTCGACGATGCGAATCGCGACACCGGGGTTGAGGAAGGCGAGTTCACGCATCCGCTGGCTGAGGATCTCGTAGGAGAACTCCACCGTCTCCGTGAAGATCTCGGCGTCGGGCCAGAACCGAACGGTGGTGCCGCGCTTGGCGAACCCGGCGTCATCGAGCCCGGCCTCGCCGACATCGGCCAAGCGACCTTGGGGATCGCCAACGCGGTAGGTCTGTTGAAAATGGCGTCCGTTCCGCCAGATGTCGAGCTGCAGCAGGCTGCTCAACGCGTTGACGCAGCTCACGCCGACGCCGTGCAAGCCGCCCGAGACCTTGTACGTACCCGAGTCGAACTTGCCGCCCGCGTGCAGCTTGGTCATCACGACCTCAGCGGCGCTGACACCCTCGGTGGGGTGGATGTCGGTGGGGATGCCGCGGCCGTTGTCGGAGACCTCGCAGCTACCGTCGGCGGCGATCCGCACCGTCACGCGGTTGCAGTAGCCTGCGAGCGCTTCGTCGATCGCGTTGTCGACCACCTCGTAGACGAGGTGGTGCAAGCCACGCGGACCGGTGCTGCCAATGTACATGCCGGGGCGCTTGCGCACCGCAGCGAGACCCTCGAGGATCTGAATGTTGGACGCGCCGTAAGCGCTCGCATCGACAGGGGCCTCTAGCGGGGCGTCGGTCTTGGGGTCCATCCGATCCCTTCCTATGGCAACCCGCTCCACGTATCCCAGAATCGCACGCGCCGCCACCGGGGATCATCCTGACGATTCACCAGGAACAAGCGAACCATTTTTCATGTTCAGGCGCAGGGGATCTGCAAGGAAGGCACCTAGGCTTCCCGCATCGGTCGTGCTGATGATCACCTGCGAGGTCCAAGCGATCAGGGCCTCGACCAAGCGACCTGTTCGCGCATGGTCGAGCTCGCTCGACAGGTCATCGAGCAGAAACACCGGTCGTTGACCTCGCGCGTGCGCAGCGCGAAGCTCGGCGAGCTTCATCGCCAACACGGCGCTTCGAACTTGGCCCCGCGAGCCGTACGTACGGAGCGGATGTCCGTTGAGCGTGATCGCCAAATCGTCACGGTGTACGCCCCACAACACCGTACGCCGACGCAGCTCCTCTCCGCGGGCGCGCGCGGCGACCGCACGCAATGCCTCGGTACGTTGGGACACGTTCTCGCCCGTCGCTGCCGTTCGGTACGCGACCTTCAACGCGCCCTGGCCCAACACGAGGTGATCGTGGGTCTCGAGGAGGTGAGGTCGCAGCTCTTCGAGCAGGGCGGCCCGACGGTGGGCGAGCTGGGCACCGACCTCGGCGACAGCGTCGTCGAGCACATCGAGCAAGGTCCGGTCCGGATGGTCTTGGCGCAGCAGCGCACCCCGTTGCGCGATCAGCCGGGCATGATGCAGCACGACCTCAAGGTGGGCCGGCCTCGCGGTGAACGCGGCGCGATCAAGCCACGCACGACGCAGCTCCGGCGCGTCGGTCACGATCGCGGCGTCCGACGGTGCGAAGGCGATCGCCCGTAGCGTCTCGAACCAAGCGTGCCCGTCGCGTTGCACCTCTCCGTCGAGGGTCGCGACCCGTCGCTCCTCCAGGCGAACGGCGAGGCGATGCGCCCGTCCTTGAACCTTGACCAAACCCCGCACCTCGGCGGCGGCCGCTCCCCAAGGGATCAACTCGCGCGGGCGTGGCGTTCGCCAGGGCCGTAACGCCGCGAGCCACCACACCGCTTCCAGCAGGTTGGTCTTGCCATGCCCGTTCTCACCGACGACCACGACGACCGGCGCATCGAGCGAGACCGTCGCCGGTTCGAGATTTCGAAAGGCGACGATCCCAAGCTCAGCGACACGCATCCGGGTCAGTCAAGCCGCATCGGCATGATCACAAAGAAGGCGTCGGCAGCGTCGGGGTTGCGCAACAAGCACGGCGCCAACGGGTGCGCGAGCTCAAGCACCAGGTGCTCTCCGCTGACGACCTCCAAGACATCGAGGAGGTACCGCGGGTTGAAGCCCACCGTAATGCCGGGCCCTTCGAGCTCGATCGGCAGGGTCTCACGGAGCTCTCCGCGATCGACGTTTCGTGTGTGGACCTCAAGCTCCGCGTCGTCGAAGCGAAAGCGGACAGGTCGGGCGCGGTCCGAGGCCAAGACATTCACGCGCCGAAGGGTCGAGACCAGGTCGGACTTCCGCAAGGTTGCCCGATGCTTGTGCGACGACGGAACCACGGCTTGATAATCCGGAAACTCCGCTTCGATCATCCGGAACCAGAACACCTCCGGACCGAGCTCGAGTTGGAACGCGCCATCGCCAAACGTGAGCGCGACCTCGTCCTTTCGCATCCCGAGAACATTCTTGAGGACCTTGAGCGCCTTTCGCGGAACGAGCTGACGCGGTGCGAGGCTCAGGGTTCCCTCGAAGGCCGCCTCCGCCGCCGCCAGGCGATGACCGTCAGTGGCGACCATCCGAAGCTTTGGCGCATCCCCTTCGTCGCGACGCTCGAGATGCGCGCCATTGAGCCCCCAGCGCACGTCTTCGGTCGCGACCGATCCCGACACCTGTTCCACCAGCCGGCGCAGATCGGGCGCCGCGAGCTTGACCTGACTGACCGCCGCGAAGGGTGCGAGGGCCGGGTATTCTTCAGCGGCGAGCGCATGCAGGCGGAAGTGGGCTCGGCCCGACCGAACTTCAAGCTGTAGCCGGTCGGTCTGCGTGAGGTGCACCGTGGCTTCAGGCAACTCACGAACCGCCGACCACAGGCTGGACGCATCCACCGCGAGTTCCCCACCCTTGGTCACGTTGGCCGGCATCTCCCCCCGGTACGCGGACTCTTGGTCGGTCGCCGTGAGGTGAAGGGCGCCATCGCGGGCGTGCAGAAGCACGTGGCTCAGCACCGGCACCGTGCTGCGCTTTTCGATCACCTCTTGAACCCGCGCCAGCGCGCTCTTGAGCGCGTCCCGATCGATGTAGAGCTCCATCGGCCCCTCCGCTGCGCGCGCGTAACACCCCCGTCCGGCGCATGCTTGTGGCCCAAGGTCGTCCTTCGGGCCCGGGTTGCAGGATGTGTTGGGATCCAGATCCTTTGGATCGATCCATCTTCATCATCAGGACGGCCCC